>JAEWME010000300.1 GCA_023393265.1 Bacteroidota bacterium
AACCGGCAACGAAAAGCACAAGCTGACCAGCGAGAATTTTCTGGTTAGTACAGATGTAAGGTTTTGGCTTTAACCTGAAACGCAGAACTTTGTCGGAGTATTGCGGCATGCTTGATTTCAGGGTTGGTGATAGCATCCACCTGCCCTAGGGGCGTATATTATGAATGTTAAAAAAGTATCAGTATTTTCCTAAATCCTGTCACAATAGTATGATAGGTTTGTTAACTGAATCTTAATCAAAATGGATGTACATGTTGATCCCGGTCGATTGCTTTCTTTAAGTCAGCATTAAATTCAATAGTGATACTTTTTTTACTTCTCAGAATGTTCTAAATCACGTGTATCTGCTTTGTTTTATGGTTTGGTCTTAGTTTTTTTTCAAAATAATCGATTGTTATTGTATAGCAGTTGCTTTTTGTTGTGTTGTGGTTTTTTGTATTGATAATTAGGTTGTTGTGTACATTTGGTGGTTGTGTGTGCTTAACGCTGGCAAGTTTGGTTTCTTTCCACCGACCTATACTTAATCCTGATTATTTATTGCGACATCTAGATAGGCGAAATCAGAAATTTTAGCTCAGGTAAATGTAAAATTAACAATTGATTCGTTTGAACGACCACAGAAAAGTCATTATAGTATTATAGTTCGTCTGAAATGTATTAACGATTTCCGTTACCTCATTCTAATTTTACAGTGCTCAATATAGAAATATTGGGTGTTAGTCAAATGGTCTCAGAACCAGAAAGAATTTGATTTAAAACTGACATATTTAAAATCTAAATTAAACTACTTATGAAAATTGTAAAGTATGCAATGGCCTTTTTTATTTTGGTCCTGGTAGGAGTTTCCTGCAAGGATGACCCCAGAAATACAGAGGAACTTGTGGATCCCTGGATTCGGGAAAGAACACCTGTCAGCTTCAAACTCGAAGGACAGGTAGGCGATGCTACCATTGTTGATAACTGGAGAAACGACACCGAAGGAAACATCAACATTACGATAATTCCAACTGCTGTTGATGATATTCATAAAGTGAAAGTTAAAAACATTGGCTTGCAGTATAAGGCAACTGCGTCGATTCAGACAGGCAGCACACTTGATTTGAGTGCCGGATCTGCATCGTTTGTTATAACCGCCGAAAATGGCGAAAAGCGCACATACACTATTAAGTATGACGAGTTTCAGGAGCCGATTGTTGGTGTTTACGATGTTGATGAACTTTGGCTTTATGGCGGTACAGGTCCTGAGTATGGTGGTGGTGCTGTATGGAAAATGATGGAGAAGAGCTGGCGCTGGAATGTTGACGGCAAGCCTACTGCAGAAGAAGATAATGTTATAACCCTTGTGCTGAAAGGAGTTGATGAGGTTACTGGCGACACATACGGTACCTGCCACAACGACGCTGGTCCCGACGGTATGTATGCCAGTTTCATATACGACAACCGCGACTGGGTAAAACAGGACCTCAAGCATTTCTATCGTTGTATTCCGGAAGGAGACGGAACCTGGGAAAAGAATTCAAAAACAGGTGAGATAACCTTTATCTCGGCAGACGGTGTGAGAAAAACGTGTACACTACTTACAAAACCTGGTACTTATACACTTGATAGTTATAAAAGCATTACCATAGAGAGTATGGCTTTTAATTTCCCGATTACCGAAGGCGTTTCAGACAACTGGGATGTAATTTGGGAGGACGATGCAAAATATCTCTATCATCCGCGCAATTTTATCTGTAAGGTTACCAAGAGATAATTCACTGTCAGAATGGATGTTTTTGTTTTGCTGAAAAAATTCAATTACAAGCACTCGTCGTCCATTCTCAACCAAGGGCGTTATGCAGTTTTCATTGTTTGTTTGTAAGCTACTTGTTGATAGTAGTTTAGTTGGTTTGTTTTGTTTGTTGAGAAAAGCCTTCTGTATGTCCGGCTTCAATTATAACTGCCTTTGGTTTATTGTGAAAAATTACAAGCTTAATAATAATTAAATTTTCTAAACTTATGTTTAATTTTATGAAAACCTTTTTATTGTGCGCTATTCTTTTCTTGTCCGGCGGTTTTTTAAATGTGCTGTATGGACAACAGAAAGCGATTAGCGGTACAGTTTATGACGAGAAAGGAGAAGCTTTACCCGGTGTAACCGTTGTGGTAAAAGGAACTACAAACGGAACGATCACTGGTGCCAATGGTAGCTTCTCGCTGTCTTTTCCTCAATCGAACCCATTCTTACAGTTTTCTTTCGTCGGATATAAAACTCAGGAGGTTGATGTTTCGTCGGTAAAAGGATCGCTAACCGTGAAAATGAAAGAGGAAGTTTCGGCAATCGACGAAGTGGTTGTAACAGCGTTTGCCACTCAAAAGAAAGTGAACGTTACCGGAGCAATATCTGCAGTGAATGGTGGTGACCTGGTTGCTATGCCTGTTTCCAACATTTCGAACGCTTTGATTGGAAATACGCCTGGTGTAAGTGGATTGCAAACTTCTGGTGAACCCGGACGTAATGCTGCAAACATATACATTCGTGGTATTTCTACTTATGGTTCGTCTGCGCCTTTAATTGTAATCGACGGAATAGAGCAGGCTTCGGAACAGGCTTTTGATGAGCTAAATGCGATGGATGCCAACGAGATTTCTGGTATCAGCGTGTTGAAGGATGCAGCTTCGACTGCGGTTTATGGTATTCGTGGAGCTAATGGTGTTATTATCGTTACCACCAAACGTGGACGCATGGGGAAACCAGTAATCAATTTTGCAGCCAACTATGGCCTTACTCAGGCTACCAACCTACAAAAAGGCGTTACTGCCTACGAATATGGTTTAATGAGAAATGAAGCAATCAGAAACGAACAAAGGGCTTATGATGGGACAGAAAGCCTTTCTGCTTATATTTTCAGCGACTATGATTTATGGAAATTTAAAAATAACCGCGACTTCACTCCGGTAGAAATTGATGCAATGTCGAACCTGACTGCCGCACAAAAAGAGCAGTTGAGTAATTCCCCGGCATTATATTATTCAAGTCATGATTTGTATAAGGAACAATTTGACAAAGTAGCTCCGCAGTTTCAGTCAAACCTGAACATCTCGGGAGGTACACAGAAAGTAAGGTACTTTGTTTCTTTTGGTTATTTCAGTCAGGAAGGTATTACTAATGCAACCAAATATTATGGTTCGAATACCGGTTCAAGTTTTTCTCGTTATAATTTCCGCGGAAATTTTGACATTGAGGTTGCTAAAAACTGGAAAGTAACCATCAACACCGCCGGACAATTTGGCCAAACTGAGGGTCCCGGCATCAACTCAGGTCCTTACGACCTGAACGGACGTTACAAAGTAATCATGCAATATATCTACGACGGTAACCCGTTTATTACGCCTGGGATTATCGATGGCAAACTGATTAATAACTTCGCCGGTGTTGCAGGTACCGTTCAGAACCCTCTTGGTGTTAAAACTGGGAGTCAGATTGGTTCGCAGAATGCTGTATATAACCTGCTGATCTCGGGGCGTGGTACCATTTTTAATAATCTGTTGGATAACCAGGTTCGGGTAAACCACACAATGGATTACCTGGTGAAAGGTTTGAATGCTCACGCTACCGTGAGTTACCAGGACAACTATAACCGCTATGTAACATATTCTCCGTCCATACCATCCTATACTGTTCAGCGAAGCCTCGATAACCCTAACGTTTTGCAGTTCTTTGGTGGTTCGATGGGAGCAGGGTCATTTGATTCATATGGATACAGCAACTGGAATAAATTGTATGTTGATGCCGGGTTAAATTGGGAAGGAAGTTTTAATGATCATAACTTCTCAGCTCTCTTTCTCGGAAAAGCATCGAAATATACCATGCCTTCCGATTCATACCACGTTCCTTCCGGTGTGATGGGTTTGGTTGGTCGTATAACCTATAATTTTAAAGATCGTTATATGGCCGAATTTAATGGTGGATATAACGGAACAGAGCAATTTGCCGAAGGTAAACGCTTCGGATTTTTCCCTGCTTATTCTCTGGGTTGGGTTCCAACGAGTGAAGGTTTCTTCCCGAAAAGTGATGTACTCACTTTTATCAAAATCCGTGGTTCTTATGGCGAGGTTGGTAATGACCAGTTGGGCGGAAGCCGTCGGTATTATTACCTTCCGAATACATATAACCTGAACCAGGGAGGATACTGGTTGGGTAACAGCAATGGATCGTCGCAAAATTCGTATTATTCAGGAGCAACAGAGGGAGCTCTGGGAAACCCGGCCATAACATGGGAAAGAGCCAAGAAATATGACTTAGGTGTGGAAATGCACTTCTTCAGGAATAAAATGTCTCTCGTGGGCGACTGGTTCAAAGAAGACCGCAACAACATTCTTACAACTTTAGGTACGATTCCGGCAGTGTATGGCGTGCCTTCAAGTTCAGTTCCTCCGGCAAACGTCGGGATTACAAAAAATCAGGGATATGAAATAATGTTTAAGTGGGAAGATCATGTACGCGACTGGAGTTACTCCATCGAAGGAGATATGAGTTATGCCCGAAATAAGATTATTTATAAGGCTGAAGCTAACAATCCATATCCGTGGATGAACCAGACCGGATTTTCAATTGGACAGCGGTTCGGCTTAAAAAGCGATGGTTTGTTCAATACTGTAGAAGAACTGAATAATCGCCCATACAATACTTATACTTCCAATAAAGCAACGCTGGGCGATATCAGATACAAAGACCTGAACGGTGATGGATTGATTGACAGTAAAGATGTAGCTCCGATTGGGTTCCCGAACTATCCGGAATACCATTTTAATACCAAAATTAAAGTTGCTTACAAAGGCTTCGACCTGAATGTTTTGTTTGTTGGTACGGCCAACGGTTCGTATTACCTGAATAGTGGATATACCATTCCTTTCTTCAAAAGAGCAGGTAACGCATGGCAATGGATGTATGATGGCCGCTGGACTCAGGAGAAATATCTGGCTGGAGAAAAAATTAATTATCCGCGAGCTACTTTCGATGCCAACGGTACACATAACAACTTCCTTCAAAGCGACTACTGGATGAAATCAAATAATTTCATAAAACTGAAGAATGTTGAACTTGGCTATACTTTCCAGACAAAAAACTCATATCTGCTGAATAAGATCAATTCACTCAGGGTTTATGCCAATGCAAACAACATATACACCTTCCGCAATAAACTAACTGACATAGGAATTGATCCTGAAACAACTGACGGAAGTACGTATATCTATCCTTTAACCAGGGTAATCACGCTTGGTTTAAGTATGCAATTTTAATGAGAACAAATAGAAGATAACGCTTTATGAAAAAGTTTGCTATAATAATATTAGTTATCGGGCTGGCGGGTTTGATTTCTTGTCAGGATACCTTCCTTGAGAAACCGGATACGACAGGAACAGTTGACTTAAACGAAATATACAGTTCGTCGAAAAATGCAGAGGCTGCGTTATATACATGCTACCGCAATGTACTGCTGCAAGGCTGGCCGGGTGGCTGGGGTGTAGGTCACGGTGCCCTGGCCTCAATCAGCGGCGAGCGCTCAAAAGGGTATTCGTGGCATGGCACAAATACCATTTCATTAACTGGTTTGTCGGTGAATGGAACAGATGGTTCTGATGGTGGTGCCGAAAATTTTGGTAGCAATTGGGCTTATATCAGGGCTTGTTTTCTGGTTAAGGAAAACATTGATAAGGTTCCGGATATGACAGATGAATTGAAAGGCTATGTTAAAGCAGAGGCTACTGGTTTAGTTGCTTACCGTTACATGGGAATGTTCTATCGTTATGGAGGATTGCCTATCGTACGTAAGTCGCTTGAGGCTACTGACGACCTGAATATTCCCCGCGAAAGCCTTCAGAGTACACTCGACTACATCATCGAACTTTGCGACGAAGCATATAATGGTCTGCCTTCAGGCAACTGGAGTGCAAATATGACTGGTCGTTTGACAAGAGGAGCCGTTTTAGCCATAAAAGCCCGTGCCCTGGAGTTTGCTGCAAGACCACTTTTTAATAGCGCAACACCATACCTCGATAATGGTGCCAATAACAATTTAATTTGCTTCGGAAATGAAGATGCCAGCCGTTGGCAAAAGGCAATTGAAGCAAATGAAGCTGTGCTCACCTGGGCAAATGCAAATGGTTACGAATTAATTAATACAGGTGGTGCAGGCGACGGAAAAGCTAACCCTAACGCGTTGGACGATTATGGAACTGCAACGTCAACTCCGGCTAACAAAGAAGTGTTGCTGGCATATAAGTGCGATGATACCAACCAATGGAACTGGCCGGGCAGCGCTTTATTTTACTATATGAACACCTCACCAAACTGGACTAATAACAGGTGGGATACTGACCTGGTGGGGCTTTTGACCAATTTCCTGGAGTTGTATTATAAAAACGATGGAACCAATCAGGACTGGCCAAAAATTGGCGAATCCAAAGCCCGCGAAGCTTCTGACTGGCTGGCGAAAATTCCGCAAATGGAAGCTCGTTGTCTGGCCGATAATATTTTCCCCGGATTTGATGCTTATAATAACCCGGGTGTATATAATTACAGTGCACAGGGATGGGGTCGTTCGACTGCCAATACAGGTAAAGAAGGGTCATTCCCTCAGGCAATTTCTTCAGGAAAAGGTTGCGGATTCCCCGTTAAGTTTTACTACCACGCCGAATCGAGGGCTTGGTTCGAACCACCACTTTTCCGTTTGGCCGAAACATATTTGAATCTTGCGGAAGCATACAACGAGGCGGGCAATGCAACCAAAGCTTTGGAAAATCTGAATAAAGTGCATAACCGTGCTGGTCTTCCGGCCGTGGCTGAAACAGATAAGATTAAGCTTCGTGAGATTATTCAGCGGGAAAAAGCAATTGAGTTTTATAACGAAAATCATCGTTATTACGATGTAAAGCACTGGAAACTCAAAGACATTTCAAATGGCATCATTGGTGGTACCATGCGCGAACTGCAGTTTAAAATTAAAGAAAGTGCCAGTGGTAGTGACAACCTTGCCGTAAACCTTGAATCCTATTGGGATGCAGTTTCCTATGTGGCATTTTGGAGCCCCAAGATGTACTTGGAGCCAATTCCACAAAGTGAAGTTAATAAGGGCGTTACGCTCCAGAATCCGGGTTATTAATCGGCTAAAATAAACAAGCAAAAGATGAAAATAACGAATATGAAAAAAAGAAATATTTTCCGGGAAGTCATTGTTGCAGGAGTGCTCCTGATAATAGCCGAATTGGGATCGGCTCAGGAGGCGGTATCTGTATCCGATTCGCTGGCATCCAAAGCTACTGTGCCCGGAGCATTATTTGCTGTGGAGAAAAATGACAATACTTCGGCTGTTTCCACAGTAAATGGAACTGATCTTTATAAAACTCCTATGGTCAACCTGTCTAATTCTTTTGTCGGATTATTCCCGGGTTTGACTGTTATACAAGGTTCCGGCGAGGTTGGCAACAACAATGCCAGTTGGTTAATCAGAGGCATCGGAAGCTACGGAGTGGGTGGCTTTAACAATGCTAAAATATTTGTGGATGGTTTCGAGGTGAACTCAAATTACATGGTATACCTCTCTCCAACAGAAATTGAAAGTGTTTCTATCCTGAAAGATGCTGCTTCACTGACAGCTTTTGGTGAACGCGGTGCCAACGGTATTATCTGGATTGAAACAAAAAGGGGAAAAATTGGCCCTTCGACAGTGACGGCCCAGGTGCGTTATGGTTCGCAAACTCCGGTCGTACTGAATAAACCTCTCGGCTCTTATGATTATGCCTCGCTATACAATCAGGCAGTGAGTAACGATAAAGGTGCATGGTCGCCGGTTTATAGCGACGCTCAGTTGTCGGCCTACAAAAACGGAACGGGTGTTGATGTTGACTGGTATGATGAAGTGTTTAAAAATTCAGGTTCTTTTGTCGACGGCGATGTTACCTTCAATGGCGGAAGCGATCAGGCAAGATATAATGTAACGCTTGGCTATGTCGATCAGTCCGGATTATTTGATGTGGAAAATTCTGACGAAACGTCGAATCTTAAATATTCGAGGTATAATGTACGTGCTAACCTTGATTTCAATATGCTTGGCATCTTCGAGGCTCGTGTTGACATAGGTGGTCGAATCGAGCGTCGCAAAAGGCCAAACTTTGGTGTTTCCGATCTGATGTCAGTTCTTTCTCGTTATCCTTCGAATATTTATAACGTATTTGACGATGACGAAATGAAAAACTACTCAGGAACAGCTATTTATAAAAATAATCCCGTTGGTTCTATCCGTGGTTTAGGCTGGGCATCCAATCAGTCGCGTATTCTTCAGGGAAACTTCACCCTAAAGGAAAAACTCGACTTTATTACTCCTGGATTATACCTGAAAGAAGCTTTCTCATTCAATGCTTATACTTTAAGTACTTATAGTAAAACAAAGAATTATGCCCGTTATTTTGACGGTCAAACCACAACGACCGACGAAACAACTTCTATTACAGCCAGCGGTTACGGATCAGCAGGAATGGAAGACTGGAAACAGGGCGCCATTACACTTGGCTACGACCGAATCTTTGGTAAACATGCCATTAGTTCTGCAATGAATCTCCATTCATCGGCATACAATGGCGATGGTTATTTCTCTTATAAATACCACTATGTGAATTACAGCGGCAAGTTGAACTACAGTTATGATAGCAGATACATCGGAGAAGTTTCGTTCTCATACTTTGGCAACGACTCGTATGCAAAAGGCAATCAATGGGCTTTCTATCCCTCAATATCGGGTGCCTGGATTCTTTCGAAAGAAGATTTCATGAGCAATATTAAAGCCGTTGATTACCTAAAACTGAGAGCTTCGGCTGGCCGCAGCGGCTCATCCGATTCTGGTGCAACGAGTGCATTGTCGTCATTCTCCTCCAATGGGCGCTACCTTTTTAAGGAGTATTTCACGTCGAGTTATGTAGGTTCGTTCTACACCGGCTCAACTTCAGGAACATGGCAGAATACACTGGTGCCAATGTTTATTTCAAACAAAGATGCTCATGCTGAAAAAAGCAACAAATATGATCTTGGTATCGATGCCTCGATGTTTAAAGGGTTGAACCTTACCGCAGATGTTTACCTTGATAAACGAACAGACATCCTGACACTGGACAATTCGCTGATGAACTACTACGGGAAAAACTATTATTTCTCGAATATCGGTGAAATGACAAGCAAAGGATTCGAAGTCAGCGCGGTTTGGCAAAAAGCAATTGGCGATTTTTCATATAGCCTGAATGGTATGGTTTCCTATAATACGAACAACATCGACTATATGGCAGAAGTCGCTCCTGCGCACGACTACAACGCGCAAACAGGCCGTCCGTTCGGTACATTTATTGGCCTTGTAGCAGATGGTTTTTATGATGTAACAGATTTCAACCAGGATGGCTCGCTAATAAGTGGGTTGTCAACACCCGCCTTTGGTGCCGTTCAGGCTGGAGATATCAAATACAAGGACCTTGATAAAAACGGTGTAATCGATCAAAACGACGTAACTGCTGTCGGGAATTCAATTTATCCTGAATGGACTTATAGTTTTGGTGGTTCGGCAAAATACAAAGCCTTTGATTTGAGTATCATGTTGCAGGGAATTGCCGGCGCGTCGGTTAATTTGCTTGATAACTGGAACCAAACAGTTGCTTTTATCGACAACAGGAATGTTTTCCCGCTGGCTAAAAATGCCTGGGCTTACTATCCCGCGCAAAATATTGATACCCGTGCAACTGCTACCTATCCGCGCCTGACAACACAAAGTAACGACAACAACTACCGCACCAGTTCATTCTGGATTAAGAGCCGTAATTACCTGAAAGTTCGTAACATCGAATTGGGATATAACTTCTCCGATAACAAAAAAATACACATCGAAGGAGTGGATAATTTGCGCGTGTACGTGAATGTCGTGAATCCTTTCACCTGGAGTAAATTACTGAAGGATTATGATATTGATCCTGAAAACATCTACGGTGGTTATCCATCGGTGAAGTCAATCAACGCTGGTATCACATTAACTTTCTAATCAATTAAAACTGAAAGAACTATGAATGTAAAATATATCAAAAGATCATTGTTCATTTTGTCAGGGCTGTTTTTGCTGTCGGGATGCGACGAGTTTTTGGACACCAGTCTGGATCGTAACCAGACTTCTCAAACCCTTGCAACCAACCGAAGCACCCTGTGGAATTTTGGCAATGCTTTTTACTCACCGATATCTTATGGATTTTCGGTGATCGACAACAATATTTTTGCTTCTGTCTCAGATGAAGCACAACAAACTGATGTTTCTTCATCAGCCAATTATTTCAATAAAGGAATTATTAACGAAAGCGTGAATCCTCTGTTTTACCTCTACCAAAATTACTATGAAGGAATCAGGGCTGCCAATTACTTTCTCGACTATGTGAAAGACGGAAAAGGGGAGGAATTGCTGGCCTGGAACCGAAATATTGAAACGGATATTTACTCTTATCAGCGCGATGTACAATCGCTGAACTGGTATATTGCTGAAGCTCATATTGCAAAGGCTTATTATTATGCCGAGTTAATTAAAATGTATGGCGGTGTACCGATAATTGAAAAAACGATTGAACAGGGCGGTAATGAAAAGATTGCGCGATCGGGCTACGATGATGTTGTTAACTATATTGTAAGCGAGATCGATACTTATAAAGATAAACTGGCTGTAAACTGGAACGACTATACCGACCGAAATGGCCGCTTTACGCTTGGTGTGGCGTTGGCCATCAAATCGCGCGTGTTGCTCTATGCTGCAAGTCCGCTGCACAACCCGACAGGTGATGTTGAAAAATGGAAAAAAGCAGCACAGGCAGCAAATGACCTGATATCTGACGCGCAACTGGGTTATGCTTTAGCGCCTGGTTATGGCGACTATTTTGTCGGAGCAAACTCGCTTTCGAGCAAAGAAACTATT
>JAEWME010000392.1 GCA_023393265.1 Bacteroidota bacterium
GATCAATGGCGATTCCGTTTAGAACATCGACTTTATCGGTATTCAAAACACTTAAAATTCCGGATAAGTCAACTGTTGCCAATACTTTTCCGGTTTCGGCATCAATTTTTACAATCATATTTTTACCCCAGATATTGGCAAAAATAGCACCATCGGAATACTCCAATTCGTTAATAAATTGAACAGGGCTTTGTTGGTCGTATACCTGTATCTTTTTGACAGTGCTATAATTTGTCGGATCAACCCAGGTCAGGTAATTGGTTCCGTCACTCATAATCAGGTTTTGCTTGTCATTGGTCATCCCCCAACCTTCGGCCGATTCAAACCTGAAGCTGTCTATCAGGGCCATGTTTTCAAGTTTATATACAAAGCCGATTTTATTTTTGTAAGTGAGTTGAAAAATTTTACCATTTAGGATGGTTAAACCTTCTCCGAAGTATTTGTCGGCCAGCTTAACCGATTGTAATGTTTTGCCCGTTTTGAGGTTGTTTTTATAAACAAACGAGGTTTTATTTTCGCCAGTACTTTCATATAAAAATCCGTCATGAATTTCGAGTCCTTCTGTAAAAGCAGTTTGGTTGTGTGGATAAGTTTGCACCACTTCGTATGAAAACTGTTCAGGAACAACATCGGAAAAAACCTCAAACGATTTGTAATAAACTCCTTCAACACCATCACTTTTTATTGATTTAACAGTTAAAGTATGTTTTCCAATTTTCCTGAAGTTTTTGAGCGGATAGCTGAAATCAGCATTTGTATTTGAAGTGAGCTGCACCGAATCGAGAAAAACCCTGGTTTCTTTTAAATCACCATCTTTTAGTTTAACCGAAAAAGTGAAATTAATATCGTCGCCAAACCTGATTTTCGGATTAGCGGATTCAACCTGAATGCTTACAGCAGGTTTTCTCGACCTGTTTGGTTTGCTTGAACAGGAAAATAGGCTGATAAACAGAGATGTAACTATTAGAAGAGCAAATATTCTGAGATTCATTATGTTTTGGATGACGGTTTTTAAAACTGGTTTCAAATATAAAACAAATTGGGTTTCAAGCATATTTTTAAAATTGTGCAAAAGAATTGGTTTGTATCTTTGGCAAAAATTTGAATGAACGTGGGCGCACTAAAAAAACTTGCCGGAGAAACTGCCATTTATGGCATGAGCAGCATTGTTGGCCGATTTCTGAACTGGTGGCTCGTGCCATATTATTCACGGATTTTTTTGCCTGAAGAATACGGCGTCATCAGTAATTTGTATTCGTATGTTGCATTTTTGCTGGTTATTCTGACTTTTGGAATGGAAACCGGATTTTTCAGGTATGCCAATAAAACAAAAGATGCCGCACGAATATATGCAACCAGCGCCTTTTCGCTTTTTGCCAGTTCGTTTCTGTTTGTTGTAATCACATTCATTTTTTCAGGAAATATTGCTGATTTTCTCGACTACAAAAACAGCGAACAATACATTCGCTGGCTGGCTATTATTGTGGCGCTTGATGCCGGAACAGCCATCCCGTTTGCCAATCTTCGGCTCGAAGGAAAAGCCATTCGGTTTGCAACACTGAAAATGGTCAACATTTTCTTCAACATTGCTTTCAACATTTTCTTTTTGTCGGTTTGTCCGCACATTTTGAAATCGCATCCCGATAGCCTGATCAGCTACATCTATCATGCTGAATTTGGCGTTGGCTATGTTTTTATCTCCAATTTACTGGCTTCGCTAATTACGCTCATTATGCTGATCCCTGAAATCAGGAAAATAAAACTGACCTTCGATGTAAAGCTTTTCAGGGAAATGTTTTGGTACTCCTTCCCTATCCTGCTGGTTGGAATTTTTGGTATGGTCAATCAAAACATCGATAAAATTTTAATTCCTGAATTAATTCCGGCGAATCAAAGTCCAATGCAGCAGCTGGGTATTTATGCCGCAAATTACAAGCTGGCTATCCTGATGAACATGTTTATTCAGGCGTTTAGATATTCGTTCGAGCCTTTCTTTTTTAACCATCAGAAAAACAGCGAATCGACTTTGGTTTATGCACATGTAATGAAATATTTCGTGATTTTTGGTTTGCTCATTTTTCTGGGAATCACCTTGTTCATCGATATTTTCAAAATCATCATCGGATCCGAATATCATTCAGGACTGAAAGTAGTTCCATCTGTTTTGCTGGCCAATCTTTTTATGGGAATTTATTTCAACCTGTCGCTTTGGTACAAACTTTCAGATAAAACCTGGATGGGTGCCTGGATTGCCGGTATTGGCGCAGTTCTTACAATTGTTTCGAATGTATTGCTAATTCCGCCAATGGGCTACATGGGTTCTGCTTACGGTGTATTGATTTGTTTCGTGATAATGACAGTTATTTCCTATATTATTGGCCAAAAATACTATCGTGTTGAGTACGACATAAAGCGAATTTTAACCTATATGGCAATCGCTCTTGGTTTCTATTTTGCTTCTGAATATGCTCATTTTCAGTCAATAGTATTGCAATATGCACTTAATGTCAGTTTATTTTCGGCATTTTTAACAATTGTCTTTTTTGCCGAACGAAAAGATCTTCGAAGTTTATTGAAGCGATAGACCAATAAAATACTTTTAAGTATTATTTTTGAACTTAATTTTATCCGGAATATGAAGAATTTAAAAGTTGCGGTTGCATGCGATCATGCAGGTTTCGAGAGGAAGCAAACCGTGTTGAAATATTTTCAGGAACAGGGAATAGAATACAAGGATTTTGGAGCTTTTTCGGAAGAGAGCAGCGATTATCCTGATTATGCCCATCCGCTGGCAAACGCTATCAGCAACAAGGAGTTTGATCTCGGAATTACTCTTTGCGGGAGCGGAAACGGAATTAATATGACAGCCAACAAGCACCAGGGCATTCGTTCGGCACTTTGCTGGATGCCCGAAATAGCCCGCCTGGCCAGGCTTCACAACGATGCCAATGTTTGTGCCATTCCTGCACGTTTTGTTACCGATGAAGAAGCTGTTGAGATAACCAGAGTTTTTTTAACTACCGAATTCGAAGGTGGCCGTCACATTCAGAGAATTAATAAAATACCTTGCTAAATGTCGGTTCAGAAAGACATATTTATTGAGAAGTCTGAACAGATTGCTTTTGACCTGAAGCACCGGGCGACCATAAAGTTCAACATTTCGAAATACGATGCGGCTGTAGACAAAGGCCGAAAACGTTATTCCGATCTTGAACTGGCCAAAGAACGCGGGTCTTATTTAAAGTCGCAGGCAATTAACAACTTATACGATTATCTGCTTCAGTTCGAAAAGAATATTACAGCCAATGGCGCTTCAGTCGTATGGGCCGAGAATACTGATGAAACAATTGAGGCAGTAAAAAAAATACTGATTGAAAATCAGGCGAAAACAGTGGTGAAAAGTAAATCGATGACGACCGAAGAAGTCGAGTTGAACCACCATCTGGAAGAAATTGGTGTAGAATCGCTCGAAACAGATTTGGGTGAATACATTGTGCAACTGGCGGGAGAAAAGCCTTATCACATCGTAACTCCCTGTATGCACAAATCTAGGCACGATATTGCAGAACTTTTTACCGAGAAATTTGGTACTCCTGAAGGCAGCGAACCCGAATACCTCACCGCTTATGTCAGGAAAAAGCTTCGGGAAAAATTCACCACCGCAGATGTTGGCATCACCGGGGCCAATTTTCTGATTGCCGATGTGGGCGGCATTGCACTGACTGAAAATGAAGGAAATGCGTTAATGTCGGTGTCTTTTCCTAAAATACACATTGTGATTGCCGGAATTGAGAAAATTTTGCCGGGCATGCAGGATTTGGGTCTTATGTGGCCTTTGCTGGCTGCTCATGGAACCGGACAACAAGTTTCTGTTTATAATTCGGTGGTTACCGGGCCCAAAAAAGACGGAGAAGCCGACGGGCCTGAAAAAATGTATGTGATTCTCGTTGACAATAAACGATCGGAGCTTTTTGCTGATGACGAGCAGTATATTGCCCTGAAATGTATTCGTTGCGGTGCTTGCCTGAACGCATGTCCGATATACAAAAATGTTGGTGGTTACACTTATGATGCCACTTACAGCGGACCAATCGGTTCGGTGATCACTCCGTTTTACAAAGGATTTAAAGCTTATAATCATCTCAGTTCGGCATGCTCGGTTTGCGGAAAATGTACCGAAGTTTGTCCGGTAAAAATTCCGCTTCATCATATGTTGTTGATAAACAGGAGAAAATCGGTTGAAGAAGGGCAAGGGAGTTTGATTTGGAACGCCGGAATGAAGGGGTTCGAATTTGTGTTTTCGAAACGTGGAAGGCTTGATCTGGTCGGAGGAAAAACAAAAAATACATTTACTTTGTTAGGTGCTAATGCTTTAGGCAATAAAAAACAATTGCCGCATTTGGCCAGTCAATCTTTTAGCAAACAATGGACTAATAAAAAATAACTTCTATGCTATCCAATACCTGTAAATATGCTGTCAGGGCACTCATCTATCTGGGAAAATATTCCGGCGACGGAGCGAAAATCGGTATCAAAAAGATCTCTTCTGAATTAGATATTCCTACTCCGTTTCTTGGTAAAATTTTACAAAACCTTGTGAAACAGAAAATTCTGGTTTCGACTAAAGGACCAAACGGAGGTTTTGGCCTTGGTAAAAAAGCCAGCGAAATTTCTTTATACGATATCGTTAGAATTGTCGATGGAGACGATTTTTTCCGGAATTGCCTCATAGGACTCCAGCCTTGCACAGCGCATTCAGCAGACGAAAAACCATGTCCGGTTCATTCCAGGTTTAGTCCAATCAGGGCACAACTGATGCAGTTTTACCAGGAAACAACCATCGAAGGTATTTTGGGCGATATGAGCGGGTTCGATGATTTGATCAGGCTTTAAGCTACAGATTTTCAATAGTTTTTGATGTCAGGAATTTACATTCACATTCCTTTTTGCCGAAAACGGTGTCATTATTGCGATTTCTTTAAGTCGACCGACTTAACCCGAAAAAGCAGGTTACTTCCCGCTCTCGAAGAAGAGCTCCGTGCCCGTTCATCAGAATTTGGGCAAGAGCTAGTTGAGACAATTTATCTTGGCGGCGGCACCCCGTCTGTTTTGCAGATCGATGAACTGAAAAGCCTGCTGAATATCATCGCAACTTTTTACCAGGTTTCTCCTGAAGCTGAAATAACAATGGAAGCCAATCCGGATGATTTGTCGCAGGCAAAACTGACAGTCCTCCGCGAAGCTGGCTTCAACCGGCTAAGCATGGGTGTTCAGTCCTTTTCCGAACCCGATTTAAAACTGATGAACCGGCGACACGGGGTAATGCAGGCAGTTCAGTCGGTGAGATGGGCAAAAAGCGCCGGATTTTCAAATCTCAGTATCGATTTGATTTACGGTTTGCCCAACCAAAACCTCGAAGAGTGGGAGCGAAACGTCAGGATTGCCGTTGAGCTCGATGTTCAGCATATTTCGGCATATCATCTCACATACCACGAGGGCACAGTTTTTTACGACCGGCTGAAAGAAGGAATTTTGAAAGAGTTGCCGGATGAGCTGAGCTTTCAGCAATTTGAAATGTTGATCAAAATCCTTACGGAAGCTGGTTTCGAGCACTACGAGATTTCTAATTTTTGCAAGCCAGGGCTTTATTCAAAACACAACTCTTCGTATTGGAAAAACAGGAAGTACCTCGGAATTGGCCCTTCGGCACACTCTTTCGATTTGATAAGCCGGAGATGGAACGTTTCGTCAATTGAAGAATATATCGAAGGAGTCGGGAATGGAAAATCTTATTGGGAATCGGAAATACTTACCGAACAGGATCGGTACAATGATTTCATCATAACCGGCTTGAGAACGACTTGGGGAATATCAGAAACGGATGTCAGGAGTAATTTTTCTGAAAAATATGCTACTCATTTTCAGGAGATGAAGAAAAAATACGTGGAAAAAGATTTGCTTTTGCCCAACAGCGATAACATTTCCTTAACCCGCTCCGGAATGTTTGTTTCCGATCAAATTATGGCTGATTTCATGGTCGTTGATTGATGCTAAATATTGTTAACGTTCGGGCTGCAAATAGTTCAGCCATGCTTTTAATCCATATCTTAGCAGCTTGAAAAAGGAAAAAGTGGTAAAAACAGAGAGAAATTTTAAAGGAAAGTAGAAAATGATCGTAAAAATTGTCAACAAATCCAATAATCCTTTACCAACATACAGCACCGTTCATTCTGCCGGAATGGACCTCCGGGCCAACCTTTCGGAGGCAATTGTACTGAGGCCGCTGGAGCGTGTTGTAGTGCCAACAGGTCTTTTCATCGAACTTCCTGTTGGTTTCGAAGCGCAGATCAGGCCAAGAAGCGGACTGGCGCTGAAGAAGGGAATCACTGTTTTAAACAGCCCCGGAACAATTGATGCAGATTACCGCGGCGAAGTTGGCATTATCCTTATCAATCTTTCTGCTGAAGAATTTGTAATTCAACATGGGGAGCGTATTTGCCAGATGGTAATTGCCCGCCATGAGCATGTTGACTGGGATGCAGTCGAAATTTTGGAAGAAACAGATCGTGGTGCCGGAGGTTTTGGGCACACAGGGAAAAATTAGAGAAATGAAAAGAAGATACCTGACATATTTTATTGCACTTTTTTTGCTGACTTCTTCGGTAGATGGCATGGCACAGAAAGCGAAAAAGAAGGGGAAGGAGCCAGAAAATCCGAAAACAGAGACTTCTGCCGGTGCTGGTAACACCTTGTCGGAAGATGAAAAAAATGAGTTCGAATACACCTTTATCGAGGCGCTGAAGCAGAAAATGATCGGTAATCAGCAGCTTGCTGTTTCGCTGTTTTCGAAATGTCTCACCATCAACCCGAATTCAGCATCGGCCATGTTTGAACTGGCTAAAATATACAGCAGCAACGGCGACCAGACCGGATCGTCGCTTTTACTCGAAAAAGCCATGAAAATAGAGCCTGAAAATAAGTGGTTCAAGGTGTTGCTGGCTCAGATTTATCAGCAGGGAAAGCAATACGAGAAAGCGGCTGAATTATACGGACAATTGTATCAACTCGATCCTGATAATCTCGACTATCTGTACATGAATGCGGCGTTGCTTTCCTCGGCGCAGAAGTTCGACCAGGCCATCGAAGTATACAATCAATTGGAGCGTAAAATTGGCGTCAACGATCAGATTTCGGTTGAAAAACAGCAGGTTTATCAGGCTGCCGGAAAGAAAAAAGAAGCACAGGCCGAACTGCAGAAGCTCATTGATTCAAATCCGACAGAGCCCCGCTATTACGGGCTGATGGCCGATTATTATCTTTCGGAAAAGGACAATGCAAATGCACTGAAATATTACATGAAGATTCTGGAGATTGATCCCGACAATGGATTTGTACTTTTCTCGCTTACCTCGTTTTACCGCGAAATGGGAGATAAAGAAAAAGCCTGGGAATATATCCGAAAGGGTTTCATGAATAAATCGGTGGAAGTGGATACCAAAATCCAGTATTACCTCGTAATTACTTCGGGACAGGACAGCGCCTTTTTTACCGATGAGCAGATTGCCGAACTGGTTGAGATATTGGTTAAAACCAATTCAGACGATTATCGTGTTTTAACGGTTTATGCCGAATACCTGATTTCCAAAGGAAAGCTAGCCGAAGCCCGCGATCAGCTCAGAAAAGTTCTCGAAACACAGAAGGACAACTACATGGTTTGGGAACGGATGCTGCTCGTTAGCAACGACCTTCAGGATTTTCAGGGAGTTTACACAGATGCAGGTAAAGCGCTGGAGTTATTTCCAAGTCAGCCGGTTTTATACGGACTGAAAGCGGTTGCCTGTCTTCAACTCGAAAAATACAAGGAAGCGCTCGACATACTCAGCGAAGGCGATGCTTACCTGGGCGACAATAAATTTATGAAAGTGCAGTTCAATTTATACAGGGCCGAAGCAAATTACAAACTCGATCATGTGGAAGATGCTTTCAAAGCTTTCGATGAAGTGATTAAAATCGATCCGGAAAACTGGTTGGCCATGAATAACTACGCTTACTACCTGTCAGTTAGAAACGAAAACCTTGGCAAAGCCGAAGAGCTGAGCAGCAAGGCAGTGCGGGCCAATCCCGCCAACCCAACGTATCTCGACACGTATGCCTGGGTTCTTTTTATGCGTAAAGATTATTCGCTCGCCAAATTTTACATGGAAAGCGCCATTAAAAACGGGGGTGACCAGAATGCTGTGATCGTTGAACATTATGGCGATATTCTGTATATGCTTGGAAATAAGGATAATGCCATTGAGCAATGGAAAAAAGCGAAGGAAGTCGGTGACGGTTCTGAATTTCTGGATGAAAAAATTAAGCAACAGCGTTACCTCGATAAGAAATAGAAAGTGAAAAAACTGAGTTCCATAAAATTTCTCTTGGCTGGCTTGTTTTTAGCGCTCGTTTTCAGCCTTTCCTCGTGTCGTTCCACCAGAAATTTAATTACATCAAATGCTGTTGTAAAACCAATCAGCACCGCAAAACTAATCAGGAACATTGAAAACAGTGCTTTCGATTACAAGCACTTTTCAATAAAGCGGATCAATTGCCAGTTCGATAACGGCAAAACAAAAACTTCATTCAAAGCAAGTATCCAGGCCGAAAAAGACAGGCGAATCACCGTCATGCTTTCGAAGCTGAACATTCCGGTTGGACGGGTTTGGCTGACTCCTGATAGTGTAAAGTTTGTTAATTACTTCGAGAAGAATTATTTCCTCGACGACTATAGCTACCTGAGTTCGATGCTGGACATGGACCTGGACTTCGAGACCATTCACGCCATCATTTCGAACAATATTTTTTCGTTACGCGATGAAAAAGTTGACAATCAGGAATATGAAACACGAATCGATTCAGGAATGTATGTACTCGAATCGGTGAAAAAAATGAAGGCGAAAAGAGTTAGTCCGCGAATGAACGAAAGGCGCGTTGCGAAAAAGATGGCCAAAGTTCAACCGGACATGATGGTGCACCAATCTGTTTTTGTCGATCCGGAAACTTTTAAACTTCGGAAAATCAGGCTCGACGATCCGGGTAACGGACGAAAATTGTCGATCGATTTTTCCGATTTTACACAAGTTGATAAAAAACAGTTGTATCCCGGTGAGATTTCGCTTTATTTTACCGGTCCGGACGGTTATGTTGATTTACGGCTTAAGTTGGCGGGTTTTTCAACCGAAAATGAAAAGGACATTCGGTTTAAAGTGCCTGAAAAATACACAAGAATCAATCGGTAGCCAGCAAGAACTGACCGCAATTTACAATAGTCGCACTAAAAAGTAAGTTGAATAAACAGACGTATGAAAGGCGTTTTTCTTATTTCATTTTTCCTGATCCTGACATTGCTGGCCAATGGTCAGTCGTTGGACGAACTGCGCAAAAAGAAGCAGAAAACCTCCGACGACATCAAGTACACGACCAAACTGCTTGAGGAGGCCAAAAAGAATGAAAAGCAAACCCTGAATAAATATAAGATTCTGAACCGTCAGATTGAGTTGAGAACCAATCTGATAACCGGAATAAATTCCGAAGTCAATGTGCTTTCCGACTTTATCGACCAAAATTCATGGCTGGTAAATTCGTTGAATTCTGATTTAGAGGAGCTGAAAAAGGAGTATGCCAACATGATCCTCTTCGCGCAGAAAAATCAGACCAACTACAGCAAACTTTTATTCGTGCTTTCATCGAATAGTTTTAATCAGGCATATAAACGACTGATGTATCTGAGGCAATATACTGAATACAGGAAACGGCAGGCAGAACTGATTCAGTGGATTCGCGATTTAATCCAGGCTAAAGTGACGCGGCTCGAACAGCAAAAAGGGGAGAAGGAGAATCTGCTCCAATCGAAACGAAAAGAAGCCGATCAACTCAATCAGGAAAAACAGCAGCAAGGCAAATTCCTGACCGATCTGCAGCAAAAAAAGAAGGATTTTGAAAGAAAGCTTCGCGAGCAGCAAAAGATAGAAAACCAGTTGAGCCGCGAGATACAGCGGATTATCGACGAAGAAGTGAAGAAAGCTAAAGCCAGCGGAAAATCGAGCTACGAAATGACACCGGAACAAAAGCTGGTTTCAGGGCAATTTGAGCAGAATAAGCGGCGGTTGCCTTGGCCAGTAGAGCGGGGAGTGATCACCGACCATTTCGGTGTGCATGAACATGCAGTGTTGAAAAACATTCAGGTACGAAATAACGGGATCGATATTTCAACAGCCCGGGGTTCGATGGCACGTTCAGTTTTTGCTGGCGAAGTTAGTCGGGTGTTTGTGGTTTCGGGCGGAAATGCAGCCGTCATTATTCGTCATGGCAAATACCTTACTGTTTATTCAAACCTGGTGAATGTACTCGTGAAATCGGGCGATAAGGTGACCGTAAAGCAACCTATCGGAACCATTGGTACCGACACTGAGGACGATGCGAAAACGGTCTTAAAATTCCAGATTTGGCGCGAAAATGAGAAGATGGATCCAGAAGACTGGATTTCGAGGTAAAGAAGCTGTAAATCTCAAATAAAAAGAGGTCATTTCACCTGGTGGAACGACCTCTTTTGCTTGATAAATGTGATGATTGATTACAACAGGTTGGCCACTTTGGTTAAACCGTGGACATTAATGAATTTAATTTTCCGTCCCTGCAGGTCTATCAGGTTGTCTTGTTTAAACTCTGAAAGCAGGCGGATGACACTTTCGGTTGCCGTGCCAACCATGTTGGCCAGTTCTTCGCGGGTAAGCGAAATCTGGAGTGTGTTGGCATTGTCGAGTTCGAAATTGTCTTTCAGCAAAAGGAGTACTTCGGCCAAACGTTCGCGGACGGTTTTTTGTGCGATGTCGGTAATGTAGTCATTGGCTTCACGTAATTCACGGCAAACAATCTGGAGCATGTGATGCGAAAACTGCCAGTTGTTCTGAATCAGGTAAAGCAGCGTTTGATAGGGAATATGGCTCAATACAGCCTCTTCAATTACTTTGGCAGTTGTACAGGCCAGTTCCTGGCTCAAAAGCGAACGGTAGGCAATAATGTCGCCTTTTTTGGCAAAGCGGATAATTTGTTCTTTTCCGTCGATACCTGTTTTGAATATTTTAAGAATACCTCTGGTGACACAGTAAAAACCAGTAAGCCGACTTCCCTCCCTGTAAATGATGCTGCCTTTTTTGTAAAGCGAGCAGGTTTTGTCATAATTCAGTTGGGCTACTTCCTGCTCTGTCAGCTTCTTGAATAGTTGAAAACCACTTAGATCGCAATCATCATCACTCGGTCGTTTAATTGAACTTCTCATTGAGTTGCTTTGTTTGTTAATGGATAAAACAACAATAATGTCTTAATTTAGGATCGAAAATTACGTTATGGTTATTAAGGCATTAAATTCTGATGTAAATTTAGAACTAAAATTTGAATCGCAATATTTGACCGCATTGATATGAAACATGTACTTGACCTTGCCTGGAAAGAAAATTTGGCTTTTGAATGCAATATGGATGGGCATCATCTCGTAATTGATGCTTCTAAAGAGGGTGGAGGCGACGATTTAGGCCCCCGTCCCAAAAAACTGATGTTAACTGCTCTGGCCGGCTGTACCGGCATTGATGTGGTTTCAATCCTGAAAAAGATGCGGGTGGAACCGGAGGCATTTAATGTCATTGTTGAAGGCGACGTCAGCGATGAACATCCGATGCGGTATTACAAAATGAAAGTTATTTACCAGTTCAAGGGAAAAGATTTGCCGTATGATAAGCTTGAAAAAGCGGTGAAACTTTCCGAAGAAAATTACTGCGGTGTGTCAGCAGCTTATCGGCGCGCAATGGATTTAACAAGCGAAATACGGGTGATCGAATAATCGGACCAAAGTCGCGGAAACTACGGTTAATTTCAGGAACCAAAAACCAAAAATCAAACATGAATTCCCAGCTTTTTGAAGAAGGAAGCGACAAGATCTTCACCATTGGCAGGATTTGTCAGCTCAACGAATCGGAGATGGAGCACAACAATTTGCCCCACCTTCACGATTTTTATTCCATCTTCTGGATCGAAAGTGGAGAAGTCGTTCATGCTACTGAATTTGTGGAATACAGCCTGGGCGCCGACACGATTCTTTTTGTGCCTCCTGGCCTGAAGCACCGCATGTACATCGACAAAACTGTTTCTGGAAATTACATTCTATTTAACGAAGAATTTATCAGGTATAACAGTAAAAATTACACGCCGCTGAAGGAATACAGGCTTTTCAACAATCCCGACTTCAAGAGCCTCATAACTGTTTATCCTGAAAAATACGATAAGCTTCAGAACATCATTCAGCTAATTTATGATGAACTTCAAAACCTCGATGAATATAGTCAGGATGTTGTGCTGAACCTGTTACACCTGTTCTTGCTCGAATCGCGCCGGATATTTGATCAGCAATATCAAAAACCGGTTGAGATGCCCGAGGAAACGCCCGACAACACCATTATCCGGTTCAAGCAGTTGATAGAAGACAACTACGCCAGTCAGAAAAACGTTTCGTCGTATGCCGATATGCTCAATATCAATGCGGCCTGCCTGAACGAACTTACCAAGCGAACCACCGGCATCACTGCCGGCGAACTCATCAGGAACCGCGTGATAGACGAAACCAAGAAGCTTTTATACTCGACCAGCCTTTCAGGAAAAGAAATTGCTTTCCAACTGGGATTCGACGATCCGGCCTACTTTAGCCGCTTTTTCAGGAAATATACTGGTTTGACGTTGATCGAATTCAGGCAAAACAGCCGAAAAAAATACCATTAAATCCTTTTTTTGTCCATTTCTGGGCAGCTTTTTCCAATCTATTTTTGTACCTGTATTAAAACAGTTAATTTTTAATCAGTTACAAAACTGGAAAAACGAACAATCATTAATATTTAAAAGCGTATGAAAACAATTAGATTTTTTGGATTACTGGTATTGGCTCTGACGCTTAATACCGTTGCATTTGCCGGAACGCAGAAAGTTGACACATCTAAAAGTACCGTAAAATGGCTGGGTAAAAAAGTAACCGGCGAGCATTACGGAACCATCTCGGTGAAAGAAGGAGCACTTGATGTAACTGGTGGAAAAGTAACCGGTGGAAAAGTAGCGATCGATATGAATTCGATTGTGTGTGATGACCTGAAAGATGCTGAATGGAATGGCAAACTGGTAGGTCACCTCAAATCAGACGATTTCTTCGCTGTAGCAACTTATCCCACTGCGGAATTGGTTTTAACCAAAGTTGAAGGCAACAATTACTCCGGAAACCTTACGATTAAAGGCATTACCAATCCGGTGAACTTCACTGCAACATCGTCGAAAGACGGCCAAAGCACGGTTTACAAAGGAACCATCACGATCGACCGCAGCAAATACAATGTTAAATATGGCTCGAAATCCTTCTTCGATAACCTGGGCGATAAAGTTATTTACGACGAATTTACGCTCGATTTCAGCCTTGTAACAAACGAATAAGCGGGTAAGCTACTGGAAGTTTCGGTGGTGCGAAACCTGAGGAAAAACCCGCACTCCAAACTTG
>JAEWME010000408.1 GCA_023393265.1 Bacteroidota bacterium
GCCCCAACCGGCGTGAATAGGAATCCACATCCGGATGTTCCAGAATTATTTTCTCGACTTTCTGAAGCAGCGCATCGGTTTCTTCGAGCGATGTTCCGGAGGGCGAATAATAATCGAGCACAATGGTTCCTTCGTCGAGTTTGGGGAGGAACCCGGTCTCAATTTTACCGGTTAGCCAAACCGACGAGGCTATCAGGAATATGCAAAGAAAGGCAGCAAACCATGGTTTGTCGAATGTCCAGAACAGCCAGCGTAATCTTTCCCCTTTCCGTTCACCTTCATGGCGGGCTTCGTATTTCAGTTCTTTCTCTTCCTTTTGGGTGAATTTTTTATCTCCGGTTACTAAATGCAGGGCCGGAATTCCCAACCAGGTCACAAGAAACGAGCATGTGAGTGTAATCTCCATGGTCAGCGCCAGTTCTTTGAAAAATGAACCGGCAACGCCCGACATTACTGCAAAGGGCAAAAAGATACCGATGGTGCTCAGCGAAGAACCAACCATGGAAGGGAAAAGGAATTTAATATTGTCTTTAACTACCTGATATTTATTGTGTGTGGGAGCTTCTTCGTGTCCCCGGTAAATTTGCTCGATTATAACAATGGCGTCGTCAATTACCAGTCCGATGGAGGCGGCAATTGCGCCAAGCGACATTACATTCAGGGTAATGCCGAAAAGTTTTAATGCACCAATGGAGGCGGCAAAAATTACCGGGATAATCAATACCAGTTTGATACCTGCTTTGAACGATTTTAAAGAAATAAATGTAACGAAAACGGCAAGAAGCAGCCCTTCGATAATACTTCGCACCACGCTGTCGATTGAATCGCTTACAAAAGCAGCCTGATTGTAATATGGCTTGATAGTCATGCCTGCCGGTAATAGCTTTTGTACTTCGGCAGTTTTCGAGGTCACATTTTTGGCGAAATCAATCAGGTTGACTCC
This sequence comes from Bacteroidota bacterium, assembly GCA_023393265.1. Classification (GTDB taxonomy): domain Bacteria; phylum Bacteroidota; class Bacteroidia; order Bacteroidales; family Prolixibacteraceae; genus Aquipluma. Next base: position 944 of record JAEWME010000408.1, read on the forward strand.
TTCCTGTTTAACCAGGTCAATCAGTACGGCTTCATGTCCATTGGCATTAATTTTGGTAAATTCCAGTTCTTCATCCAGGCTGATGGCGGCAATATCTTTCAGTTTAATCACCCTGTCGTTCTGGTATTTAACGATGATTTCCCCTAATTCCTCGCTGTTTTCCACCCGTGTATCGGTAAGGGTCAGGTACAAACGCCGGTAATTGTCCATTTGCCCGTTCGATTCAACAAAGTTAGCGTCAGCAATGGCATCTTTAATGTTTTGAGTGGTGATTTTTAAAGCGGTCATTTTCCCGATGTCGGGCGTAATCACATACTCTTTGGTTTTCCCACCGCGCACAACTACGTTTGAAATACCGTCGACCTGTGCATAAGCTGGCCTCGCAATAAACATCCCTGCCTTTTTCAATTCAACCAGGTTCGCCGAGTTGCTTTCGAGGGTTAACCCATAAACCGGGAAAATTGACTGGTTCATGGCTTCGACCTGAATGGTGGTATTGGGTGGCAGGAAGTTTTTGATCTCGTTGATGCGCGATTCGACCTGCGTTTTCGTGTTGTAAATATCGACATCCCACGAAAAATAAGCAGAAATAACGCACGATCCCCGGCTGGTGGAACTTCGCACCACAGTCACTCCTTTTACGCGTTTCAAGGCGCTTTCGAGTGGTTTGGTCACGGTTACCATCATTCGGTCAACTGGTTGCTGCCCGTTATCTGCAATCAGGGTAATTTTGGGAAAAGTAACTTCAGGGAAAAGAGAGGTGTACATTTGCGTATAGGAATAAATCCCCCACAGCAATATGACCCCCATAAGAAACAGCAGTGGTTTTTGGAATTGCTGAAAAAAGTTTTTGCCTTCCATGTTTAGTGTTTTATTACATTAACCAGAGCAGTATCAGACAAGCCATAGTTTCCCTGCGAAAGGATTCGGTCGGTTGGTGAAAAAGGTGCACCCGTGATTTCAACTTCATCTTTGTTTTTCAATCCTGTTCGTACATTTATTTTTACTGCAGTGCTGTCGTTGATCAGTTTCATCACCCAAAAATTTTGCATCATTTCGTCGGAAAGGACACAACTGACTGGCAAAATCTGGTCACTGGAAGTTGTTTGCGTCGTGATTTTAACTGTCGCTAAAAGATTTTCAGGAATAAAGGAACTGACCGTAGGTTTTACCAGATATTGCCGGGTTTGCCCGTTAAGGCTCATTTGTCCTAATTCATTTTTTATGTTCCCCGGAATTATTTTTCCTCCAGGGAAAGTAATTTGACATTGATCGCCTGACTCTATCAAACTGTTGTACTCAACAGGAACCTGTAAGATAAAGACAAGACTTGAAACATCACTGATCTGACACATTTGAGAGCCTAAAGTCACGAAATCGCCCGTCTGGCTCCATGTTGAGCTGACAATACCTCCGTTAGTTGCCCGTATTGGAATAATTCCCAAACGATTATAGATGGTGTCTTTCTGGTTTTCAGTGGCCTTTCTCTCTCTGGTCGCAACCTCGTAAAGTATTTGACCAGCTTTAACCTTGTCGCCTGGCAATACAAAAGCCTTTTGAATATAGCAATCAATCGGCGCTAATATGACATTTTTAACCAGGTAACCCGATTGTGCCTGAAGGTTAACCTCTTCGGAAAGGCTTCCACTTTTAAACGAAACGGCCTCGACCATGGCTTTGGGGCTGACAACCGTTTCTTTAACCTGCACTTGATGGCATCCGGCTAATATCAGGATTAGGGAAATGCCTGTAAATAGCTGTTTTTTCATTACCTGTGTTTTACCAGTTATAATAGTTACTTTCATTGATAATCAGTAGTTTATTTGTTTTGTTAACAACCAGTTCGTTTTGAAGCGTGACGTACGATCTTATGGTGTTCATATAATTTATGATTTCAAGGGTTCCTGCCTGTAATTCAGTCTTGTACAGCCCGATGAGCTTTTCGTAGTTTTGCAGTTGGGAATTGATAACTTCAATTCTTTTGTCAATCAGGTTCAGGCTTGAAAGGATAGCTTGTTTTCGGTTGTTTTTCCGAATCAGGAAGTCTTGTTTGTAATTATCGATTACCTGCAGGTTAATGTCGGATTGTTCCTGGTTGTAATTTTTTTGATGGCCATCATAAATCGGGACCGATACCGTAAGGCCGATTGCTGCACCAAACTTGCGCTGAATGCCTGAAAGTCCGGTAGACATTAATCCCGTGTTACCGTAGAGGCTGACCTGAGG
>JAEWME010000432.1 GCA_023393265.1 Bacteroidota bacterium
AACTTTGGCAGAGAAAGTTCCCGATGGCGGTTGCCTCTTCGTCTATTCCTGAAATTATTGATATTGTGCTGAACAGAACCGGAATCAGAAAATATTTTAGCGTTGTTGTCAGCAGTACAGAAGCCGGAAAAAGCAAGCCTGAGCCAGATGTTTTTTTACTGGCAGCGCAGAAAATGGGTGTAAAACCTGAACATTGCCTGGTTGTTGAGGACTCGTTCAACGGAATTACTGCAGCACACGCCGCCGGGATGAGATGTGTTGCTTTTTGCGGTCCTGGTGCCAATCCTGAAAATCAGCGAATGGCCGATGACAGCATAAGCGATTTTTTGCAACTGGAACCATTATTAATGAAAACATCAGCACATGGAAAAACAAAATAAACCGGTTTCCCGAAGTCCGTGGGCGTGGATTCCGACGCTTTATTTTGCCGAAGGCATTCCCAATGTGGTTGTGGTGACGGTCGCGGTAATCATGTTCAAACGGCTGGGCATTTCGAATGCTGAAATCACATTTTACACAGGTTGGCTGTATTTGCCCTGGGTGATCAAGCCGCTGTGGAGCCCGATTGTCGATTTGCTCAAAACCAAACGCTGGTGGATTGTGGTCATGCAGCTCATCATTGGGGCCGGGCTTGGCGGAGTGGCGCTTTCCATTCCTTTGCCTGGCTTTTTTAAATTCAGCCTGATCTTTTTGTGGCTGCTTGCTTTTAGTTCGGCGACGCACGACATTGCTGCCGATGGTTTTTACATGCTCGGACTAAACGATACGCAGCAAGCCTATTTTGTGGGTATCCGGAGTACTTTTTACCGTGCAGCTATGATCACAGGTCAGGGCTTGCTTATCATTCTGGCAGGGTTTCTCGAAAACTCTTTCGGAAATATACACTTTGCCTGGAGCATCACTTTCGTGGTTTTGGCCATCTTATTTGTAGTTTTTTCGGTTTACCACCGTTTTGCGATGCCTCACCCCGACGCCGACCGTGTTTCAACCGTTTCAGGAAAGAATCTCCTGAAAGAATTTTTTCAGACGTTCGTGAGCTTCTTCAGGCGTAAGGATATTGGCGTTATTTTATCGTTTTTGCTGCTTTACCGGCTGGGTGAGGCGCAACTGGTGAAAATGGCTTCGCCTTTTATGCTCGACCCGCGTGAGGCAGGCGGGCTTGGTCTTTCAACCAGCGATGTGGGCCTTATCTACGGGACCTTTGGTATCCTGGCGCTCACGGCTGGTGGTATTTTAGGCGGCATGGCTGCCTCGTCGAAAGGATTGAAATACTGGCTGTGGTGGATGGCGCTGGCGATTAATGTGCCTCATCTGGCTTATGTTTTTCTTTCCTACACGCAACCCGAAAGTCGCCTGATTATTGGTGCCTGCGCTGCCGTCGAGCAATTTAGTTATGGTTTTGGGTTCACCGCTTACATGTTGTACATGATTCATATTGCAGAAGGGAAACACAAAACAGCACATTTTGCCATTGCAACTGGTTTTATGGCACTGGGAATGATGGTTCCCGGCATGTTTTCGGGATGGATTCAGGAGATTTTAGGTTACAAACATTTCTTTCTCTGGGTAATGTTTTGCATGATTCCCGGCTTGCTTCCTGTCTTTTTTGTCAGGATAAAAGAACCCGCGAAGGATGCCAAAGCCGAATAATCACTGATTTAAGACCCAGTGAAATAATCGCATTTTATCCTGAAATTAAACTGAAACATTCCTTTAACTGTTTTGCAGCTGACAAAAGCTAGCTTTGAAACAGAATTACAGAAGTTTTTAGTCAGGATGACGGAGCTTTTTGTTTTATCTTTGTTACATATCATAACGCCAATAACCATGAAAAAATTGATTTTTATATCGCTGATTAGTTTTGTTTTCTGGGGGCCGGCACTTGCTCAGTCGCCCAACGAAGATGCCGATTTTACGGTTCGCGAGACGCCCGAAACATTTATGTTCTCGGTGAGCACACTCACGCCCGAAGATTTATCGTGGAGCCTGAACTATTCGGGCAGCTACGGCGACAAAGTTGCCGGGCCATTTGGATTCGATGGCGTTGCCCAGCAGTTTGCTGTGAAAGGCTACCTCGGAAGCCGCTTTACTTTGTATGCCCATGCTGCTTTTGGTTTTGCCGCTGGCGAAGATGTGATGAGCGCACAACAGGCAGAAGTTTTGCGTGATTTCATTGGTGGTAAAAAAGGGCAGGGGCTTCGCATTGGTGCAGGTCTTGGCATTGGCCGCGACTTCAGCAATGTGAAAAATGCACTGGGGCGCATCACCGCTTCGTATGTTACAGGAAACCTGAAAGCTGGCGGAAACCTGCTCTTCGAAAAAGCTTTTTCGGGCGACCGCGATGCCATCGATGTCATTACCAGTCTTGGCTTTCAGTACCGCTTGCTTGGGCAATTGTATGGCGGAGTTGAAGCAGTGGGCGAGGACCTCGAAGGTTTTTGGGACGAAGAAGAAGCCGAAGGTGGCGCCAAATTGCTGATTGGCCCTTCCCTGAACATGGTTCCGCGCAATTCGCGGTTTTCTCTCTCACTTTCGGGCGGACCCGTTTTTTATGCTACCCATAGCACAGAAACAACGCTGGGAGCCATTCGTGAACTCCCTTCCGAATCTGGACTGACAGTGAGGGCAAAAGTGGTTTTCAACCTTTCCGGATCGTAGCATATTTTTATAAGTTTACACGAAATAAAAAGCGGTTGAATGCTGTTTTAGCA
>JAEWME010000032.1 GCA_023393265.1 Bacteroidota bacterium
CCACACAACCGCGGCAAATATTGGTCACTATGTAGTTGACCTTCACACATGAAGTACACGCCTCATCAACAACCGTCAGCACTTTCTTCGAAGTTTCCTTTCGATCGATGGCAATCCTGGCAAATTCCGAAAGCGGCGTCAACTCATCGTCCTCCTCTTCGATGCCCAGGCCCAAAATCGGCATCAATTTGTAGCGAACCACTGCCCGCTCTTTGTAAATGCAACAACGACGTTGCGCCGGAATATCGCGGGGCGAAATTTCCAGCGGAATGCGGTCAATTCCTTCAATTAATCGATTTTCATTAAATAGCCTGACAACCTTTCGAACCAGTTGCTGACGAATAATCATGGTGTTGTTTAAGTATGCCATCCTTCAAAATGTTTCGGGAGCAAAGATAGACAGCCGGATTCAGTTGGGCGAAAACGACCTGTCCATTTCAGTTAAATTTAATTTTCTCTTGAATTTAAGCTTAAAATTTCTGGATAAAAGAACTATCGGATACGATTTTAAGATCAAAAACAAAAAAAATCAATCGAAAAACGATCAATAAACGAAAACGGTATTTCAGATTAAAAAATCGTGATCTCGCCCAATCCGGTTATGAAGTATCATTTTAAAAAGAGAATTTAGAGGTGTAATCTTTTTTAAAATCAAATACTATTAAACAAATCCTGAAAATTAAAGCACCTTTTAGCTAATAAATAGAAAACAGACCTTTTTCAGAAAAATTTACTCACTTTTAAAATATTCGAAAACCCCAGCCGTCTACCCGTTTGTAAACAATGTTCACTGGTTCGGGTACAGCAATTCGGTTAACAGGCTTGCGTGACTGAACTAAAAATCAAATCGTTCGAACGGAAAACAATATGACAGCAATTGGGGTTTTAGAACGGCCGGTGGTTGAGTCTGAAGCTGACCGGGCAAAAACTATCGTGGCGGAACAACTGAACATACCGGAGATCATTCGAAATTATGGCGACCGACTGCAAGGCTTCATTCGCAAGCGGGTCAATACCATCGAAGATGCAGAAGACGTCCTCCAGGATGTGTATTATCAGCTTGCCGACGCCGACCGGCTTCTGAAACCGATAGAGCAAATGTCGGCATGGCTTTTCACGGTGGCACGAAACCGGATTACCGACATGTACCGAAAGAAAAAGCCCGAACCGTTTCCTGAATTTTCGGATGAAAATGACGAAGACAATTTTGTAGCCGAACTTCGCAACCTGATTTTCGATAACGGCAGCACGCCCGAAACCGAATATTTACGTTCGCTGGTTTGGACAGAACTGGAAGAGGCCTTGTCGGAACTTCCCGCAGAACAAAGGCAGGCATTCGAACTGACCGAATTTCAGGGGTTGTCGTTCAAGGAGATTTCGGCACAAACCGGCGTGGCAGTCAACACATTGATTTCGCGAAAAAGGTATGCCGTTTTGTTCCTGCGCGAAAGGCTTCAGGAACTGTATGATGAGTTAATAATTTTTAAAATGTAATACGACGATGAGAACTTTCCTCAGAAAACACAAGTATTTATTTGTTCCGATTGGCATCGGAGCGTTTGCCTTATTTGGCTTCGTTACGATGTGGTTGTGGAACTCGCTGATGCCGGCGATTTTTCACCTGCCCGAAATCAATTTCTGGCAAACCATCGGACTGATGATCCTTTCACGCCTGATTTTGGGAATGGGATATCATGGACCAAAGAATTACCATTACCAAAACAAAATGCAGGAGAAATGGTCGAAAATGTCTCCTGAAGAACGCGAACAGTTTCGCGAACACCTCAGGCTGCACCGTCCGCCATGGATGAGCTGTTACGAGAAACCTAAAAAGGAAGAATAAAACGAAAACTGGCACAGGATTTGGAACCGGTTTTCGAGCAAACCAAATTAGCAATTTGTAATTAAGATTACTCAAATGTTCAGCAATGAACTCTAAAATGGCCCCGGTTTTCCGGGGTCATTTACTTCCAACGCTTCCAAAACAGATATTCCAATTCATTTTCAGCCACTTTTCAAATTAACCTGGTTTTATTATCCGGTACCTTCAATCTAAACTCTTTTGGTGTTTCTTTGTCATTATTATTTTCATCTCAAAAATCAAAATGAATTCATCCAGAAATCAGAATACTTCTGACAAAAACCGAAAGCCAGGTGTTTTCAGCTTACTGAAACCTTACGCAGGCATGGTTACTTTTCTTATAATCTTTGCATTGCTCAGCAACGGAGTCAACCTGATTTTACCCAAAATTATTTCGCGCGGAATCGACTCTTTTTCTGCCGGAAACTTCGATTTAAAAACGGTAGTGGTTGAGTTCCTGATTGCGTCGCTGGTTATTTTCGTGTTCACTTATCTGCAAAGCATTGTTCAAACTTATGCTTCTGAAAAAGTGGCCCGCGATGTGCGGACGAGGCTTTCCGACAAAATATCAAATCAAAGTTATGCCTACATCCTGAAAGCAAACCCGTCGAAACTGCTGACGAACCTCACTTCCGACATCGATTCAATCAAAATGTTCGTGTCAATGGCCGTCGTTTCGATTTTCTCGTCAATCTTCATGATTATTGGCACCTGCATCCTCCTCGTAACCATCAATTACAAACTTGCAATCCCGATTATACTAACCATCCCGATTATCGGCGGCACTTTTTTTATTGTACTCCGGAAAGTGCGGGTACTTTTCAAACGCAGCCGCGAAGTAATCGACTGGCTCAACAAAGTGATCAACGAAAGTATTCTTGGGTCGGCCATTATCCGTGTGCTCAATTCGCAACAGCACGAATATCACAAGTTCATGGAGGCCAACGCCAATGCCCGCGACCTCGGACTTTCTATTTTGCGTTTGTTTGCAGCGCTCATTCCGGTGGTAACTTTCACCGCCAATCTCGGAATGCTTGTAATTCTGTTATTGGGAGGTCATTTCGTTATTACCGGAAATATGTCGCTTGGCGATCTGGCAGCTTTCAACAGCTATTTGGCGCTCCTTATTTTCCCAATCCTGATGATCGGGTTTATGAGCAACATCATTGCGCAGGCAACAGCCTCTTATAACCGAATCAATGAAGTGCTCGAAACTCCCGATCCTGAAGAAAAAGGGACCCTCCAAACAAGGATGAGAGGAAACATCGAATTGCGGAATATTTTCCTGTCGTACGATAAAAAACCAATTCTGAAAGACATTTCATTCGGGGTGAAAGGAAAAAGCAAAACTGCCATTATCGGCCCAACGGCTGCCGGGAAAAGCCAGTTACTGAATTTGCTTACCGGGTTGACTAAACCTGATTCAGGAGAAATATTGTTCGACGGCGAAAACATTGATGCTTACAACAAAGAAGCATTTCACAGTCAGATTGCATTTGTATTGCAAGACAGCGTCATTTTTAACATGAGCCTGCGCGAGAACATCGCGTTCAGCAGTAAAGTAACCGACGAAGCACTGGCAAAAGCCATTGAAACTGCCGAACTGAAAGATTTCATCGAATCGCTGCCGGACAAGCTCGACACGCTGGTTTCCGAACGCGGGACAAGCCTTTCAGGAGGACAAAAACAACGCATTATGCTGGCGCGGGCGCTGGCCATTGAGCCCAAAATTTTGTTGCTCGATGATTTCACCGCGCGTGTCGACCGAAAAACTGAAACCCGGATTCTCGAAAATCTGGGGAAGAATTATCCGGCGCTAACACTGATTTCGATAACGCAAAAAGTGGCGTCGGTGAAGCATTTCGAGCAAATTGTCCTGTTGATGGAAGGCGAAGTGATTGCCAAGGGAACCCACAGCGAGCTGCTCGATTCGAGTATGGAGTATGTTCAGATTTACAATTCACAAAGAAGCACCAGCCACTATGAACTATAATCTCAACGAGGAACAAACCGAGCAGAAAAAAACGACGCTGGCGGCTGTTGGCAAGTTACTTGGACTCATCAGAGAAGAAAGACGGAGTATTTTGCTGGCAATGATCGTAATCATGATCAATGCCGGGCTCAACCTGCTGGGGCCATACCTCATCGGTCATACTATTGATACTTATATTCAGAATAAACAATATCACGGACTGGTCGTTTTCTCGTCGTTTCTGCTGGCCATGTATGCTATCGCACTGGCGACTAACTATCTGCAGATAAAAATGATGGGTGGCGTCGGTCAGCGCATGTTGTACAGTCTTCGAAATGCTGTTTTCAATAAACTTCAGGAATTACCGGTAGACTTTTTCAACCAGAACAAAACCGGCGACCTCATTTCGCGCATCAACAACGATACCGACAAACTGAACCAGTTTTTCTCGCAATCGCTGATGCAGTTTATAGGAAGCATTTTCACCATGATTGGCGCCGGAATTTTCCTGATAAGCATCAATCCTGAATTGGGGGCTGCGGCTTTGGTACCGGCACTGATTGTCTGGATTTTTACCAAAGCTGTTTCGCCATGGGTAAAAAAACGCAATGCTGTCAACCTAAAAAGTGTCGGCGATTTAAGTGGCGAAGTTCAGGAAAGCCTTAATAATTTCAAGGTAATCATTGCTTTTAACCGGCGTGATTATTTCCGCCAGCGATTCAACGAAGCCAACCAGAAAACATATTTAACCTCAGTCAGCGCCGGGCCGGCCAATAATATTTTCCTGCCGGTTTATGGTTTTTCGGCCAACATCGGCCAACTAATCGTGCTTTCATTCGGTATTTACCTCATTATCTCCGGAAGTTTCACGATCGGTCTCCTGATTAGTTTCCTGGCATACATTAACAGCTTTTACCACCCGATGCGGCAACTCGCAGGCATGTGGGCCAGTTTCCAGGTTGCAATGGCCGGATGGGACAGAATCTCGAAGATTTTATCACTTGAAAATAACTTACCTGTCAAACAGGATCATTGTACCGACCATTCAGGCGCTTATTTGTCGTTTCACAACGTTTCATTCACCTATCCCAGCGGAAAAGAAGTGCTGCATCATGTTAATTTCAACCTGCAGCGGGGTAAAACTTATGCTTTTGTAGGGCCAACCGGAGGCGGTAAAACAACAACGGCTTCGCTCATTGCCAGGCTTTACGATGCCACCAAGGGTATCGTCTTTCTGGATGGAAAGGACATTCGAAACTATACGCCGGAAGAACGCACGAAGAAAATAGGTTTTATCCTTCAGGAACCGTTTCTTTTCTCCGGAACGGTACGCGACAACATTCTATATGGAAATCCTGAATTCAAAAAACTGAGCAACGACGAGCTGGAACTGGTTATCAGAAAAGCCGGACTGGAAAGCCTGCTGGAACGCTTCGACGAAGGTCTTGAAACCAAAGTACAAACACTTGGAGATGGCATCAGCCTGGGACAGAAGCAACTAATTGCCTTTATGCGAGCTGTTTTGCGCGAACCAGAATTGCTCATTCTCGACGAAGCCACCGCCAACATCGACACGGTGACTGAGCAACTTCTGGAAAATATTTTGCAGAAACTGCCAGCCTCAACAACGCGGGTAATTATTGCCCACCGCCTGAACACCATCGAAAATGCCGACGAAATCTATTTTGTAAATACCGGCGAAGTCATTCGGGCAGGTTCTCTGCAAGATGCCGTCAACATGCTGAAACAAGGGAAAATGGAGAGCTAGCAGGTTCAACAAAACAAACTCAGGGCGTGACTTCGAGTCACACCCTGAGTAAAGTTAGCTATTGAAAATGTTATTGTTACGCTTTCAGCAAGTGCGGGCGTTCGTGGTAAACCTTCAGAATTAACTCACCAAACAAGGTATTCGCCCAGGCAAACCATTTGCGCGAAAATTTGCTGGCATCATCTTTATGGAACGACTCGTGCATGAATCCGGTTCCGGCGTGGGTTTTCACCAGCATGTCGATGCAATGTTTGATTTCGACATCGTCGATACTGGTAATGGCACGCAAAATAATACTCATCGGCCAGATGGTGTCGGTACCGGTATGTGGTCCGCCAATCCCCTCGCCTGCTTTTCCTTTGTAGAAAAACGGATTATTCTCCGAAAGTACCACTTTGCGCGTATTCAGGTACAGCGGACTGTTTGGCTCAACGGCGTCCAAATAGGGCAACGACAAAAGCGAAGGCACATTGGCGTCATCCATCAGGTGGAAACTACCGAATCCGTTCACTTCAAATGCTATGATCTCGCCAAACTGCGGATGCTTAAAAATGCCGCATTCCTGAAGTCCCTTTTTCACCTGTTGCTGCAATTCGCGCGCTTTGGCAACCAAAGCATCATCTTTCAGTTCCGGAGTTGAGAACATTTCCTGAAGATAACCCAGCACCTCAATGGCGAACATGTTGCTCGGAATCAGGAATGGGAATAGTGTGCAATCGTCACTTGGGCGAAAAGTTGAAACGATGAGTCCGCAGGGTTTTACCGGGTATCCGTAGCCGCCCAGCGGAACAGCGTCGGTTGCCCAGGCTGTTTTTCGCGAAAAACTGTATGGGCCTTTGTCGTACCAGCGCTGCTGCTCGCTGAAAGTTTGCAGCACAAGCGCCATTGCCTCTTTCCATTTGGCATCGAACATGCTGGTGTCGCCGGTCAGTTTCCAGTAGCCGTGCGCCAGACGAATCGGGTAACACAAACTATCGATTTCCCATTTGCGTTCGTGAATACCGGGCTTCATTTGTGTAAGATCGTCCTTCCACTCGCTTTCCTTGCCAAAATCCTTGTAAAAAGCATTGGCATACGGATCGAGCAAAATACATTTGGTTTGCCGGTTGATGACACCTTTCACCAGTTCTCCCAGTTTCTGATCGTTTTTCACCAGTGGCAGGTAAGGCCATATTTGAGCCGTGCTGTCGCGCAACCACATGGCATCAATGTCGCCTGTAATAACGTAGGTATCCGGCTTCCCATCGATAATCTCAAAATCAACTGTTGTATCGAGCGTATTGGGGAAACAGTTTTCGAACAACCAGCCCAATTCAGGATTGGAAATGGCAGATTTTACTTCGGCGATGGTTTTCTCAACAGCTTCGCTGGTAAAATTGCGTTTACCGGCAGCGGGCCGCTGGCTCTCGAAAGCAGGCATGAAACCACCTGCAAATACGGTTGTTTTTCCGGCAGCCAGCATTCCGGCTCCGGCTAATGCACTGGTTTTTATAAACATTCGTCTGTCCGACATGGTACTATCTGTTTTATCGGTTTATATTTGAATCAGGAAGCGCCTTCTGCGGCGTCTACTTTGACAAAAGTACCGAAATTTGCTCCAGCGGAAACAATCAGTAAAAAAAAGAAACCCGCTTTGCAACTGTTATAAAAAACACTTGTCACTAAAACTGAAACTAAATTCTTTTGAGCCAGACTGCATTCATACATCAGGATTTGATAACCGGTAGCCTGAAAGGCGACAACAGGTCGCGCTACCAGCTTTATCAGCTTTATTCCAAGGCGATGTTCAACGTGTGTTACCGCATGATGAACAACCGCGAGGATGCCGAAGATATGTTGCAGGAAGCTTTTGTTCAGGCATTTCAGAAGCTGGAATCATTCAGGCACGAATCGAGTTTTGGCACCTGGCTGAAAACCATCACGGTGCACACCTGCATCAATGCGCTGAACAAACGAAAGCTCGACATGAAGTTCTTTGAGGAGATGAACCGCTTCGATGCGCCGGAGGAAGAACCAGAAGAAGCATTATTCAACACGCAGGACATCGTGAATGCGATGAACCAGCTTCCTGATGGCGGACGAATCGTTTTCTCTCTATACCTGCTCGAAGGTTACGACCACGGCGAAATTGCACAGATACTGAACATCACCGAATCGACTTCGAAATCGCAGTATATGCGTGCCAAACGCAGGGTTTATGAAATTATGAAACAAACAAAAGCACGATAAAATGAAGACAGATCGATTGGAATCGTTTGTAAACGAAAACAGGCACGAATTCGACAGCATGGAGCCTTCCGACCAGGCGTGGGAAGCCATCAGCCGCCGACTCGATCAGCAGCCAAAAACCCGGCAGAATAAATTTGTCTGGATGAAAATTGCTGCTGCCGTTATCGTAATCCTGATGATACCGGCATTGGTCTATTTCCTGAATATTTCAGGAACGGGACAATCGGCCAATTCTGGCCAGCAGATTGATCCTGAGGTTCAGGAACTGATGGAAGCAGAAGCGTATTACGCCCAGCAGGTTTCGGGCAAGCTGGCCGAGATTCAGAAATGTTATAAAGTTTATCCCGAGCTGAAAGTTGAAATTGAAGACGACCTCAACGAATTGGACACCATGTACCGCTCGCTGAAAGCCGACCTTCAGGAAAATGTTTCGAATAAAGAAGTAATAGAAGCCATGATTGAAAACAACCGCAACAGGATGAAACTGGTTGACGACGTTCTGGAGCAAATAAACTGCTAACAAAATGGGTATGAACAAAAACATAAAAAGCATCGGTCTGAAAATTTGCGCAGCAGGCTTTCTTCTCCTGATCCATTGGTCGGTTCAGGCGCAGTTTACCGAGTCGCGCGAGTTTTACAAACGATTTAAAATTCAGCCCGAAACAAGGATCGACCTTACTAACAAATACGGAAGAATTGAGCTGAATACATGGAAAAAGGATTCGGTGGTGATCCGTTTCAAGATGGAAATCACCCAAAAGAGCCCGACCAAACTGGTTAAAACGCTCGACAACCTCGACTTCGATGTGAGTAATAGCCAGCATTTCCTGATTGTGAAAACACAGGTTGACAAAAACAGGACGCAATTGGAGTCGGAACTGCAAAAATTCAAGGAAACGATGCTTCAAACAAACGGAAGCATCCGGATTGACATGACCGTGTGGTTGCCCGACGAACACGAGCTACGCATTGAAAATAAGTTTGGAGATGTGGTGATGGGAAATTATTCAGGAGAAACACAGATTATTTTGAGCAATGGGAAACTAAAGACAGGCGACCTAGGCAAAAACTCGACACTGAACCTGAGTTTTGCTGATGCCACAATCGACAACCTGCCAAATGCACGCGTGATGAGCAATTACAGCGACATCCAGATAAAAGAAGCCGGAACACTGCGTTTTGAAAGCAAATCGTCGAGCATTGAAGTGATGAACTCGCAAAGCCTGAACATCAATTCGCGGAGAGACAAATTTCGCATCAGGCTGACCGACAAGGTTGACGCAAGTGGCAATTTCAGCCAGTTCAGGATTACCGAACTGAAAGACAAAGCAACTTTCAGGATGAGCTTTGGGGGACTCGAAATTGAAAAAGTACAAAACGCATTCAGCAGTATTTATGTCGAAGCACGTTCGGCCGACCTAAACTTATACTTTAGCCCTGAAGCGAAATTTAATTTCCAGATTACCGAGTCGAAAACCGATCTCGGCCTTGGACGCGACCTGAAAGTTGAAGACAAAGAAGTACTCGACTCGAAGGAAAACAAGGTGAGACACAGCGGCTATTTTGGCAAAAAAATGAAGGAAGATCAGCTTATCATCAATGCCATTGGCGGAGAAACAAATGTACTTTCATATTAAATATCAAATACTTGACACAGACATAAAAAAATTCAGCATTTTTTTCGCGGCATTGCAACTACCGGATAAAAAAGACTGTCTATAATAATCAGAAAACGAAAACTACAGAAACATTTGAAAACAGAAAACGAAAAACTCAAAGCCATGAACAAAAACAAAACAAGCAAAATTACTTTACTTCTGATGTCGCTGGCACTTCTGGCGGGAACCAGTTCGTGTATCGACGATTTCTTTGTAGAAGGGAATGGTATTTACCGAACCGAAACCCGGATGGCCTCCGGATTTGAAGAAATAGCGTCGAACGGCGATTTTAATGTAACCGTACTTCCCGGCGACGACTATTCGGTTGAAGTTTCGGCAGAATCCAACCTGTTGTCGTACATCGAAACCGACGTGGTTGGAAAGACGCTGAAAATCAGAACACGCGGACTGCATACGCTTCGCGACCACCATTCCATCGAAGTTTACATTACAACACCCGTTTTAAGCGGGTTAAGCCTGAGCGGTTCCGGAAAAATCAAAACCGGCAGTTTCGTCAGCAACGACAATGACTTTCGGATCAGCGTTTCCGGATCAGGCGACATCGACACCAACATCAGCGCCGACCACATCAGCACAAATGTATCTGGTTCGGGTGTTGTTTATCTGCAGGGCGACACTTACGAAACTGCTTTCGTGGTCAGCGGGTCAGGGAAAATAAAAGCTTACGACCTTGTTCAGGAGCACTGTAATGCCACCATTTCGGGCTCAGGAGACATGTTTGTTAATGCTTCCGAAACCATCGACGCGCGCATTTCGGGAAGCGGAAGGGTCTACTATATCAACCATCCGGTGATTCACACCAGTATTTCAGGATCGGGAAAAGTAGTCGACAAAAATTAGCCAAATTCAGCTGGGAAAGGGCAAAATATTTGATTGGCGAATACAGGTCATTCAGGAGTCGCTAAAAGCCATCCAACAAAAATTACAACTATAAATCAGCAAGTTATCATCAAATTTGCAAAAATTTATTTAGTATGAAACAACTATATCTTTTCACTGTCTTGTTCCTGATTTCGGTCACCGGTTTTTCTCAAACACCGGAAAAAGCGATCGGTATCAGGGCCGGACTGACTCCGGGAATTGAGTACCGTGTTTTTTCTGGCGACATTGTCTCGTACAAAGCCCTGCTTTCGACCCGGCAAAGAGGACTGCAATTTACGGGCATGAAAGAATTTCATAATCCTGAAGCTTTCGATTTTGCAGACGATTTCACCTTTGTATACGGTTTTGGAGCCCACGTAGGATTCGAGTCGTGGAATGTTTACCACTACAATAATCCAAATTACCCCGACTATTGGGAGCGGGAACGACGCACCGGTCCGGTTATCGGGCTCGACGGGCTGCTGGCCATAGAATACGCCGTGCCGCAAATTCCGCTGGTTGGAGGTATCGAGGTGAAACCCTACTTCAACCTGTTTGGCAAAAATTTCTTCCAGCTTATACCTTACGATTTCGCATTCACCGTGAAATACACCTTCTAGAAAACAAAAAAGAAACAGAAAACAATTAAACAATGCAACATGAAAAAGTTATTACTCCTTTTCGTGCTGGGCATCGGATGTTTTGCGGCCACAGCACAGGAATATCAATCGGATGAACAGATTAGCACCATCTTCTCGAAAGGCAGAAGCAATGGCGGGTATGGTGCACTTTCGTTCAGCTATACAGAAATCGACGGAAAAGATGCTTTCCTGATGAGTGCCCGCGGAGCCTGGGTGATCGATCATGGATTTGCCATCGGACTGGGCGGATGCGGATTTATCAACGACGTAAATTACCACCATTGGGCCGACACCAACATCGATGAAAACCTGGCCGGCGGATATGGCGGCATCTACCTCGAACCAATTATTGCCCCTCGCCTTCCCGTTCATATCTCACTTCCCATATTATTTGGCGTTGGCGGCATGTCGTATGTCGACGACCGCGGCCACTGGGACGATTGGGTTTACGAGAATACACGCAGCGATGCTTTCCTGGTATTCGAGCCAGCCGTTGAACTCGAATTTAACATGACCAGGCACGTGCGCATTGCAGGAAGTATCGGATATCGTTTCACCTCGAAAATTGATATGGAAAACATTGACCCCGATGTGCTGGAAGGCACCAACATCGGACTTATCCTGAAATTTGGAAAATTCTAGGAACGTATTTTATTTTTGGTTTGGACAGGGTTTCTCAGCAAGGAACCCTGTTTCATTTTATTTCTTGCCGAATATCCATACTTTTGCCCCTCAATCTACAAACAAAATGAAAAACAGAACCTGGTTCCCCACAGGAGCCGCACTCCTTTCTATGATTTTCTGGAGCTTCTCGTTTGTGTGGGTAAAAGTTGTTTACGAAGCATACGGCCCTATCACAACAGTACTTTTTCGCCTGCTCATTTCCGCGGGATTGCTATTGCTTTTCACAAGCCTTACGCATAAATTACAGAAAATAAAGAAAGGCGACCTGAAATACTTTATAGCACTGGCCTTCTTCGAACCGTTTCTGTATTTCATGGGTGAAAGTTACGGATTGAAATATGTTTCATCGACTGTGGCTGCCGTAATTGTAGCAACCATTCCATTGTTCACCCCGGTTATAGCCTGGTACTTCTACAAGGAAAAGCTAAGTAAAACCAATATTTTCGGGTTATTCATCACCTTCTTCGGCGTTAGCCTGGTGGTGCTCGACACTTCGTTTAATTTTACAGCCTCGCCGCTGGGTGTTTCGCTCGAATTTTTGGCGGTGGCCGGAGCCATAGGCTATGCCAGCATACTCAAAGGCATCTCGCTCCGGTACAATACATTTTCAATTATCACCTATCAAAATCTCATTGGTGCAGCTTTTTTTCTTCCCGTGTGGCTGGGTTTTGAAGCTCAGGAATTCACCACCATTCCTTTTCACGCGAAGGCATTCTGGGCCATTATTAAACTGGCCATATTTGCATCATCGTTTGCGTTTATTTTATTCACATACAGCGTCCGCACGCTGGGCATCAACAAGTCGAACATTTTTATCAATGTAATCCCGGTGTTCGTTGCCATTTTTGCATTCCTGATTTTGGGAGATCAACTCAATTTCCACCAAATGGTCGGTATAGCAATCGTTATTTCAGGATTATTCCTGGCGCAAATTAACTGGAAACGAAAGAAAAATGGAACGAATCCTGTTTATCAGGCCTGAAAGACTGAAAGAACTGACTGCTGCCAGGAAGCAGGAGTTTTCGGCGCTTTTTAAACGTCTGAAAGCCAAAAAACCAAAGAACCTTGATGATGTGGTACACGAGCTGCACGACGAAGCATTCGATCAGTTCGATTGTCTCACCTGTGCCAACTGCTGCTCAACCATCAGCCCCATTGTGACTGAAAAAGACATTGAACGACTGGCCAAACGGATGAAAATGAAACCGGTTGATTTCATTGCGCAGTACCTTTACATCGACGAAGACAAGGACTATGTCTTTCAGCAAACACCCTGCCCATTCCTGATGCCCGACAATTATTGCATGGTTTACGAAGACCGGCCCAAAGCCTGCCGCGAATACCCGCACACCGACCGCAAACGCATGTACCAGATACTAAACCTGACGCATAAAAACTGCGAAGTTTGCCCGGTTGTTTATTGTATTACAGAGGAATTGACAAAGAAGTTTTGAATCTCAGGCAAACGGAAGTTCCAAAATAGTTGAACGAAAATAGTTATCACTGCGCTTATTGAATCTTCAACAATCGTTAAGAACAGGTTAAAATTCAGACAGTCAGGCATTATCTCCATTCGGGATATAACATTTTATTCAGTTAGATTCCATAACTTTGAGTCTGGTTATAAAACCATTAATCAGCTCGGTGATCCGAAAAATCAATCCTGTTTCAATAAAAGCCAATAAATGAAAAAACTGATTATACCACTTTTTTTGCTAGCCATGAACGCCCAACTTTTTGCACAAACAGGCAAGGCCATTTTTCTGCATCATTCCACCGGGAATGCGGTTTATACTCAAGGAAACGTAAAAAAGTGGATTACGAATTTCAATGCTCAAAACAATACTACATTTTCGATCACCGAATTTTCATATCCTGATACTCCGTGGCCCTGGTCGAATTATCCATACGACTACTGGAAACTTTGGATTGATGGCTCATGCGACAACACGCAGGACAAAATACAATGCCTTGATAAACTTTGCCAGGATTATGAACTGGTTATTTTCAAGCATTGTTTTCCGGGAGCCCATATCCTTCGGGACACCGACAATGGAAATGTTACCTCCTCGAAAAAAACGCTGAATAACTATAAACTTCAGTACTGGGCACTGCTTCGCCTGCTCGACCAGCACCCGGCTAACAAGTTTTTGGTATGGACGTTGGCACCACTCCACCGTAACGCAACAGATGCTGGTGAAGCACAAAGGGCGGCTGAATTTGTCGACTGGGTTAAAAACTCGTGGTTGAAAGAAGATGGTAAGTCGCACCCCAATGTCTTTATTTTCGATTTCTTCAGTTTGGCAGCGGAATTAAACAAAAATCCTGATTCAGGAATGCAGTATTGCCTGAAGTACGCATACGAAGGCGATCACGAAGGAACCGACTCGCATCCCAACCTGGTGGCTAACCAAACCATCGGGCCATTATTTGCTGCCGAAATAACCCATGTGCTCGGGACTAATATCATCGATGCCGTGAATCATCAAACGAGTAATGTTTTGCAGCTTCAAACCGACCGGGCGAATCAAACAATCTGGTATCACACCGATATGCCGGAATCCGCCAGAGGATACAGCATCGAGGTTTTTTCAATCCTGGGCGAGATGATCTACAAAAATGAAAAAATGCCTTCATCAGGAATGATGAAAATTGATGCCAAATCAGGTGTATACATTTTCAGGATAAAAAACGGGAATAGTGCACTCAGCCGAAAAATTATCCTTTAATCAGTTGTCATGCTATGCTAAACTTTAGTTAATAAACCCTGATTGCTTTTGGCGACAGCTAGGAGTTTCGGCGGCCTTTTTCTATTTTTGGGGAAATTTTCAAAAAAACTATTAAAACCATTGATAATGAGAAAAAAGATTGTTGCCGGAAACTGGAAATGCAACACAACCGTTCAGGAAGGTGTTGAATTGGCCAAAGCAGTAAACGAATTAGTAGCCAAAGCTAC
>JAEWME010000042.1 GCA_023393265.1 Bacteroidota bacterium
CCATTGAACAGTTGGACTGTATTCAGCGCTCATTACCGTGAAAATCAGTCGGCTGAAAATCCGCTGATTTCACCATTGTTTGGCGAATTGAAAGAACTCCCGCCGCTGTTTATCAATTCGGGAACCGATGACGAATTGTACGACGATGGCCGGAGATTCGCTGAAAAAGCGATGGCGGCTGGTGTCGACGTCACTTTCAGAGCCGGAACCGGTCAGGTTCATTGCTATCCACTTCTGGCACCCATGTTTCCGGAAGCAACAGAGGCGATGAACGAGCTAATCGGGTTTATCAGGAAGCATTTAAAATTATGATACCATTCAAATCTTCGGATCAGGACAAACAGACCAATCTTTTCGAACCATTACCGAAAACAAAGCAAAAAAACGATTACTGTAAAATATTCTCAAAGCCTTGCCAGCACAGGGACGAAAGCTAATTTTTTATTCATTGTAATTTTTTTCGAACAACTACCAACATTTAGCACTTTAAAGAGCAAAAATTTCTCAAAATAATTATTTTTGGCTACACATTTTTTGAAACCTGATATCAACCTGAGTGATCATTTTATTCCTGTAAAGTAGCCAATGACTGACATCATCACTGTTAGCAACCTATCGCATTCCTTTGGAGGGAAGACGGTACTTCAAGACATTAACTTATCTATTGGCAAAGGAGAATTCGTAACCATACTGGGGCCATCGGGCTGTGGCAAAACCACGCTGATGCGCCTGATCGGCGGCTTTCTGAAAGCATCGGAAGGGAAAATAGAAATTGCCGGTCAGGATATGACTTTCACGCCGCCTCACCTTCGTCCGGTAAACACTGTTTTCCAGCGATATGCACTTTTCCCTCACCTGAATGTTTTTCAGAACATCGCCTTTGGCCTGCAGCTAAAGAAACGTCCGAAGGATGAAATCAGGAAACGGGTAAAGCAGGTTTTGAAAATTGTGACCATGACCGATTATGAGGAACGCGACGTGGATTCGCTTTCGGGCGGACAACAGCAACGTGTGGCTATTGCGCGCGCCATTGCCAACGAGCCTGAAGTGCTGCTGCTTGATGAACCGCTGGCTGCCCTCGACCTGAAAATGCGCAAGGACATGCAAATGGAAATAAAAGCGATGCACAAAAAACTGGGCATCAGCTTTCTGTATGTGACGCACGATCAGGAAGAAGCGCTTACCCTGAGCGACCGCATTGTGGTGATGTGCGAAGGCGTGATACAGCAAATTGGCTCGCCAACAGAAATATACAACGAACCTGCCAACTCATTTGTCGCTGACTTTATCGGTGAAAGTAACATCCTGAATGGGGTGATGCTGGAAGACGAACTGGTTGAGTTTGCGGGCCATCAATTCGAGTGTGTAGACAAAGGATTTGAACCCAACGAGGCGGTTGACGTGGTAGTGAGGCCGGAAGACATTTACATTTTCGAAATGTCGGATGCTGCCCAGTTTGTCGGGCAGGTGACTTCGAGCATTTTCAAGGGAGTACATTACGAAATGATGGTAGTAACGCCCGAAGGCTTCGAATTCATGATTCAGGATTACCACTGCTTTGACGTTGGGAAGACGGTCGGCTTGCGTGTGAAACCCTTCGACATTCATGTGATGAAAAAAGAAAGGCTTTGCAACACGTTTGAAGGAACCATTACCGACAGGTCGCACGTGCGTTTTTTGAATACCGTGTTTGCCTGCCCCGAAGCAGAGGAACTGGAGCCGGGAACAACGGTAAATGTATCGGTGAACTTTGGAGAAGTGACACTTTTCGACAGCGAAGACGAAGGCGACCTGAAAGGCGTAATCAGTTTTATCCTGTACAAAGGCGACCATTATCACTTAACCGTGACGCTGGAAGGAGGCGAACACATTTATGTGAATACAAGTGATGTTTGGGACGACGGCGACCGCATCGGCCTGAGCATTGCACCTGAGCATATTCATCTCAAACCTGCTTAACCACATCGGACAATGCAAAGAAAAATTTTGTCATTCCTGGGGCGAAGAAGAAACTGGACCATCCCTTATGGCTTGTTTCTGGCATTCTTTGTTCTGATTCCGATGGCCCTGATCGTTTATTACGCCTTTACCAACATCGACGGGCATTTCACTTTTGCCAACATTCAGAAATTCTGGGTTCACCCCGAAGCGATGAACACCTTCATCTACTCGGTTGTGGTGGCGCTCATCACCACGGTTTTGTGCATCCTGATCGGCTACCCTGCCGCCTACATTCTGAGCAAAATGGAAGCGACCAAAGCGCGTTTGCTGGTCATTCTTTTCATTCTCCCGATGTGGGTCAATTTCCTGATCCGAACGCTGGCAACGGTTGCCCTGTTCGACTTCCTGAAGTTACCGCTCGGCGAAGGCGCCCTTATTTTCGGGATGGTTTACAACTTTTTGCCTTTCATGATTTACCCGATTTACAATATTCTGCAAAAAACCGACAAAAGCCTGATTGAAGCGGCACAGGACCTGGGCGCCAATCCGCGGCAGGTTTTCCTGAGAACCGTTTTCCCGCTCTCGATTCCCGGAATTGCCAGCGGAATTATCATGGTTTTTATGCCGGTTATTTCAACATTTGCCATTGCCGAACTGCTTACCATCAACAACATCAAGCTTTTCGGCACCACCCTTCAGGAAAACATTTATAACGGGACCTGGAATTACGGCGCTGCCCTGTCGCTCGTCATGCTGCTGATGATTGGCCTCACAGCATTGCTGAACCGCGGCGGAAACTCGAAAGCAGCAGAGGAAGGAGGCCTGATATGATCAGGAAGATTCTGACTTCGTCGTACCTGGGATTTTTGCTGCTGGCTTTGTATGCGCCCATTCTCATCATCGTTGTTTTCTCGTTCACCGAAGCCAAAGTGCTGGGCAACTGGACCGGTTTCTCGTTTAAGCTATATACCTCGGTTTTCAGCGGAGGCGTGCATCATTCGCTTACCAGCGCACTCTGGAATACACTCATCATCGGGCTTATCGCAGCCTTTGCCTCAACCATACTGGGAACGATGGCCGCCATCGGGATTCACAACCTGCAACCGCGTACGCAGCAGGCCATCAAAATGGTGAATACAATCCCGATTTTAAATCCTGACATCATCACCGCCATCTCGCTGTTCCTGCTGTTTGTGAGCCTCGGTTTTTCGCAGGGATACACCACCGTTATACTTGCACACATTACTTTTTGTACGCCGTACGTGGTGCTAAGCGTGTTGCCCCGCCTGCGCCGCATGAACACCAACCTGTATGAAGCAGCGCTCGACCTGGGAGCCACACCGTTTCTGGCACTCCGTAAAATTTTGGTACCAGAATTAAAGCCGGGAATGATCAGTGGTTTTATCCTCGCATTTACCCTCTCGATCGACGATTTTGTCGTTACCTTGTTCACCATTGGGAACGAAGGCCTTGAAACACTCTCGACCTACATTTATGCCGACGCGCGAAAGGGCGGATTAACCCCCGAATTACGACCACTTTCGGCCATTATTTTTGTCACCGTACTGGTGTTGCTGCTGGTTATCAACCAAAGAGCCGCAAAGAAAAAGTTGTAAAAAACGTTGAACCCTTAAATTTATAACCATGAGAAATTCATTAAAAAAAAGAATTACGGTAAAACTGGCTGTTGCGCTGTTCATCGGCATCGTGGCCATCGCCTTTAGCGCCTGTAAACAAAGCGACGATGCACGGAAGAAAGTCCTGAAAATATACAACTGGGCCGACTACATCGACGAAGATTTGCTGACCGAATTCCCCAAATGGTACAAGGAGCAAACCGGCGAAGATGTGAAAATTGTGTACCAGGTTTTCGACATGCCAGAAGTGATGTATACCAAAATAGCCATGGGCAAGGAAGATTTCGACCTCGCCTGCCCCACTCAGTACCTGATTGAAAAAATGCTAAAAAACGACCTGTTACTGCCTATCGACCGCAACTTTGGCACAACACCCAGCTATCTCAGCAATATCTCGCCATTCCTTCGCGACCGCATGGACGCCTTCAGTATAGCAGGGAAAAAAGCGGAAAACTACACGGTTCCGTATATGTGGGGAACTTCAGGAATACTTTACAACACCGATAAAATTTCGAAAGACGAAGTTCAATCATGGGCCTGCCTGTGGGATCCGAAAAACAAGGGTAAAATCCTGATGAAAGATCACTACTGGGATGTGTATAACATGGCAGCAACTTACGGGTTCTACGACGAAATTAAATCGGGAAAACGCAACCGCTACGATGTGTCGAACGACCATACCGACGCCGACATTGCCATGGTTGAAACACAACTAAAAGCGCTGCGCCCGAACCTGGCTGGCTGGGAAGCCGATTTTGGGAAAGAAATGATGACCAAGGGTGAAGTTTGGATGAATTATGCCTGGAGCGGCGACGCCGTGTGGGCCATCGACGAAGCATCGAAAGTAGGCGTAAACCTCGACTACGCCATTCCGGAAGAAGGCAGCAACATTTGGTTTGATGGCTGGGTGATCCCGAAATATGCCCGCAACGTGAAAGCAGCCAGTTATTTCCTGAATTACCTGTGCCAGCCCGAAATTGCCTTGCGCAACATGGATGTGAGCGGCTATTGCAGCGCGGTGGCAACGCCTGAAATCATCGAAGCACAGTCCGACTCAACCATTACCGACACAGTTAACCTGAGCTATTTCTTTGGTCCCGGCAATGGTAAGCTGCACATCAACCCGATTCAATATCCCGACAGTTCGGTGGTCGATCGCTGTGTGCTGCTGCACGACTTCCTCGACCAAAACGACAAAGTACTCGAAATGTGGAGCCGCGTAAAAGGCAACAATGTGAACTAATAATTCTGCAATATATTTCGTTTATCAGGCACAGGGCTTCACATTAATGTGAAGCCCTGTTTTACTTTCATGGCCACCATGCCACGGGGTTAAGTAACAGAAAACTATTTTTCTAAATTGCTAAAAAACATTTACTGAACATATAGGATTTGAAGTTTGATTGGCATAACTTTGAGAAAGGCGAAAAACAATTGAGCAAATATCTGATTACGTTGCTGAAAATGGTTGGACAAAAAAAATATATATCCACTTGAGCGAGAAGTCTCTTGCAAAAAACAAAAGTTTTTTAGCTCAAATTTTAAGACATAACAAATAGATTTACAATAGATTGACAGCAGAAGCATATAAACGATATATAACACTACTGTCATATACACAGACGTTATGCCACAGTTTAGAGCCTTCAAAGAACACATCGGAAACTAAAATAATAGAATATGGAAATAATTAAAAAAGAAAATAAATCTAGGTTTATTGACTATTCTGATAACATATATCCCAACCCGAACAAACAAATACACAGACTAGATTTTGTCTTTAAAGATTATAAAAATGAGATGTTTGAAATTGGATGGATTATAAATGCAATAGAAAATGATTTTATAAGAGTAAGAATAACTACGACTGACATTTACGAAATAAAGAATAGAGAAATAAAGGCGACTGAAAACCAGATAAAACAAATAATCTACGAATCTTTTCAAGTAGCAGAATCGCAATATAACGTGGAAAAGATTTCTCTTTCACTTTCTTCGCAGCTAAAATATTCAGTCGATGATGAAATGATTCAGATTCTTGAGGAGTTAACTCGTATTCTGCTTCATATACATGAATCGTCCATTCACGATAACCATTCTCATCAACACGAAAAGTAGTTGTTCTTGGGTATTTTTCTTTAAGTAGCTTCATATCATAAAGATACGAAACCTATTTAGTCACTATAAAAAAGCAAATTTTCAAATAAAGGACACACGGGAACTAAAATAAAATGACATGGAAAATATAGACTACGAACTATCAGACTTATATGATTGGGGAAACAGATTTAGGTGTCAGATAATAGATTCTGC
>JAEWME010000071.1 GCA_023393265.1 Bacteroidota bacterium
CAGGAAATGAAATTGAAGAAGAAGTAAAAGCCAACTCGGTTTCACTTTATAAAAAGCCTGAGTTCAACGGGCATCATTGGGGCATGGCAGTCGATCTCAGTTCGTGTACCGGTTGCGGTAACTGTGCCATTGCCTGTCAGGCTGAAAATAATGTTCAGGTGATTGGTAAAGAGCAGGTTCGAAATCGTCGTATCATGCACTGGATCAGGATTGACCGCTATTATTCCGAAAATCCGGAGAACCCAAAAGTTTCGTTTCAGCCGGTAATGTGCCAGCATTGCGACAATGCACCCTGCGAAAATGTTTGTCCGGTGGCAGCAACGCCTCACAGCGAAGAAGGTTTGAACCAGATGGCCTACAACCGTTGTGTGGGAACGAAATATTGCGTGAATAACTGTCCGTACCGTGTTCGCCGGTTTAACTGGTTCCAGTATGTGAAAAACGACAAATTTGATTTTGCTTCGAACAGCGACCTCGGACGCATGGTGCTCAATCCCGATGTGACTGTTCGTTCGCGCGGGGTCGTTGAAAAATGCTCGATGTGCGTACAGCGTATTCAGGAAAAGAAACTGACCGCCAAACTGGAAGGACGTGCCATTGCCGATGGCGAAATCAAAACCGCCTGCTCGCAGTCGTGTCCCGGTAATGCGATCGTTTTTGGCGATTTAGCCGATCCGGAAAGCCGCATTTCGAAGTTGTTTGCCGACGAGCGGAATTATCACCTGCTTGGCGAATTGCACACACTGCCTTCAGTGGGATATTTGACTAAAGTTAGAAATACAAAAGCTTGATAAATAAAAAGTTCCGCATATGTACAAAACGGATATTCGAGGAAAATTAATCGACGGCGATAAGTCACTCAGCCAGATTTCGCAGGAGATTCTGGCGCCGATCGATGCCAAAACACCCCGGTGGTGGTATGCAGCCATGGCCGTCAGTTTGCTGATGTTTGGCTGGGGTGCCAAAAGTATTTACACCACGCTCACCGTTGGGATCGGCTCATGGGGTGTAAACAATACAGTTGCCTGGGGATGGGCCATCATCAACTTTGTTTGGTGGATTGGTATTGGTCACGCCGGAACGGCATTCTCTATCTTCCTGCTTATTTTGCGTCAGAAATGGAGAACTGCAATCAACCGCGCGGCAGAAGCAATGACCGTTGTGGCTGTATTTTGCGCCGCTTTGTTCCCGTTGATGCACATGGGGCGCTCGTGGTTGTTTTTCTACGTTTTCCCGTATCCCAATACCCGCGGACCACTTTGGGTGAATTTTAACTCGCCGCTTTTCTGGGACTTTGTGGCCATTTCGGCTTACCTCCTGATATCGGCCAGTTTCTGGTATTTCGGGATGGTGCCTGATTTTGCAACCATTCGTGATACCACAAAATCGAAAGTGAAAAAGGCTGTTTATGGCTTTTTCTCTTTTGGCTGGACAGGTTCGTCGCGGGAATGGTTGCGATACGAAGGATTGGCTTTTGTGTTGGGAGGAATCGCTGCCGTGCTGGTGGTTTCGGTGCACTCCATTGTGTCAACCGACTTTGCCGCAGGTATTGAACCTGGCTGGCATACAACACTGTTCCCTCCGTATTTCGTAGTTGGTGCAATTTTCTCCGGATTTGCAATGGTGTTAACCCTTGTTACCCTGATGAAAAAATTGTACAACATGGGTGATTTCATTACCGACAGCCACGTGGATGCCGTTTGCCGGATCCTGATTTTTATATCGCTGATCATGGGAACTGCCTACATGACCGAAGTCTTTATGGCCTGGTATTCGGGTTCGCAATATGAATTTTTCACATTCTTTAAGAACCGAATTTTTGGTGAGTATGCACTTGAGTTTTGGGCAATGTTCACATTCAATGCTGTTCTTCCGCAGTTATTCTGGCTGAAGAAAGTTCGCAGCAATATCTGGATTGTCTTTGCAATCTCAATTGCTATCAATATCGGTATGTGGTTCGAACGTTTCAATATCGTAATCACGTCGCTTTCGAAAGATTATTTGCCGGCTAACTGGGCCGAGTATCATCCGTCGATGGTCGAGATTGGTTTTTATGTCGGAACACTTGGTATGTTCGCCGCCGGTGTGTTGCTGTTCTTCCGCTACATCCCGCAGATAGCCATTCACGAGGTGAAAATGATTTCGAAATATAACAAGCAACAAACTGACCATTTAAAACCGGGGCATCATGACTATGAATAAGAAATATCTGGTGGGTGTTTTCAACAACGAGCACACCCTGGTGGAGGCTTTTGAGAAAGCGCTTGAGAAAAAGGTGGTGGTGGAAGAAGTTTATACGCCTTACCCGATTCATGAGATTTTGATGGGTATGAAAAATAAGACGCGGATCAGCTATGCTGCATTTTTCTATGGCGTTTTTGCTGTCATCATGCTGCTCGGGGGCATGTATTACGCTGCTGTAATCGACTGGCCGCTTCATTTTGGCGGAAAGCCATTCAATACTTTTCCTTCGTTTATCGTTATCACGATTGTAGGAACTATCCTGACGATTACGCTGCTGACGCTGTTTACCTTCTCGGCGCGGTCGAAAATTTTTCCTGGCAAAAAGGCTGATATCATTGACGAACGGGTGACCGACGATAAGTTTATCATCGTGCTCGATCAGGAAAAAATGGGAATCGAAAAACCGCAAATCACCGAGTTGTTTAAAGCAAACGGAGCTACTGAGGTTTACGAAAAAGAAGCAAATGCAAACTGATATAACTGCTATGCCAATGAAATTATCTGGATTACAAAAAGCTTTAGCTGCCACAGTGCTGGTTGCATTTTTAGGCTCTTGCGACCGCGACCGCAATACGACCGGTTGGGAATACTTCGACGATATGGCCCATTCGCCGGCGTATGAAACCTACACTCCCAATCCGAATTTTGCCGATGGTAAGACCATGCGTAACCCGGTTGAAGGAACTATTCCGCTGGGTTACGAGCCCTATCCGTATGTGAAGAGCGACGAAGATCGCATCAGGGCAGGGAAGGAACTGGTCAATCCGTTCGAGCCGAGCGTGCAGAATCTCGAACGCGGAAAAAAGGTTTTCGAGATTTATTGTATGAACTGTCACGGACCAAAAGGTGACGGACAGGGGTTCCTGTACACCAGCAAAAAATATCCGTATCCGCCCGGAAACCTGCTTACAGAAAAAGTCCGGAAAGGGCCCGAGGGAGAAATTTACCACGTGGTGACAGTTGGTTTTGGTGTAATGCCGCAGCACGGATCGCAGGTTCGGCCCGAAGACCGCTGGAAAGTGGCGATGTATGTGAAGGAAGTTTTACAAAAACAATAGAATATCGAGGACATGGAAGAAAAACTCATTGTTTCCCGGAAATTTAAAACAGTTTTGTATGCGATGATTGCCGTAGGCGTTGTTTCGCTGACGGTAGGTTTTATAACCGACCACGAACGGGCCTGGGCTAATTATTTGTTGAACAACTATTATTTTGTTTCGCTGGCAATTGGCGCAGCTTTCTTTGGTGCCATTCAATATATTTCGCAATCGGGTTGGTCGGCTGCTTTTAAGCGTGTTCCCGAGGCTATGGCTTCGTATATTCCTGTTGCTGCGGTGTTCTTTTTGCTGCTTTACTTCGGAATGCACTCGCTGTTTCACTGGTCGCACGAAGGAATTACGGCTACCGATGCCATGATTGCAAAGAAAGCTCCCTATCTGAATATCCCGTTTTTCTTTATCCGGGTCGTTTTATTCTTCGGATTGTGGATCGTAATGGTTCGTTTGTTGCGGCGAATTTCCCTGAGTGAAGATGCCGAAGGTGGAATGTCATATTTTTATCAGTCGGAGAAGTATTCGAAGATTTTTATATTCATCGTTGCTTTTAGTTTCACCCTTTTTGGTGTCGATATGCTGATGTCGCTCGAACCGCACTGGTACAGTGCTTTATTTGCTGCAAAAAGCTTTATTGCTGCGTTTCTGCATTCGGCCACTGTCATCACTTTGATCATCATTATCCTGAATAAATATGGCCATTTGAATATGCTGAACCGAAGCCATCTGCACGATTTTTCGCGTTACATCTTCATGCTGGCCATTATCTGGGGATATTTCAACTTTGCCGAATTTATGCTGATTTGGTACGGTAATATTCCTGAAGAAACCATCTTTTATGTGAAACGTTCGGAAGGTGCTTTCGGTGTGTTGTTTTTTGCCAACATCATCCTGAACTGGTTCGTCCCGTTCCTTTTCCTGATGCCGCGAATGACATCAAGAAGCAAGCAGGCGATTGTTCCTGTAATTATTTTAATGATGGTTGGACAGTACACCGAGCTGTATTACTACATCTGGCCGGCTGTACTTCACGAAGCCAAATTTGGGTTGATCGAAATTGGTACTTACGTTGGATTTCTTGGCTTGTTTGCCTTGGTTGTAACAAACACTTTGTCGAAGGC
>JAEWME010000110.1 GCA_023393265.1 Bacteroidota bacterium
GAAGTTGTAGCTGAAGTCGAGGCAAGTTTTGTCAATGCCGGGGCACTGCTAAAACCTTCGCTCAACAAGGGACATGCTTATTTCGACTTATGGGAAGCCAACCGCGACACGTTGATGGAATCAGGCATTCCGGAAGAAAACATTGAGGTGATGGGACTTTGCTCGTTCGAGCACCACGACCTGTTTTACTCTGCCCGACGCGACGGGGCTAAAACAGGGAGAATGGTGAGTGCTATAAAACTGGTGTAAAAAAGAAGCTGATCGGGAATAACCTGATCAGCTTCTTTTTTATTTACTTCTTATCGCAAGGTTTATAAATTGCACCAGTTGCAAAATCGACAATGGCTCCCGGCCAGAAAAGCAAAATGTCGGCAACCAAAGCAACTCCACGAACAGACCGCGATGGCTGCCCCGGCGCTGGTTTAGTTTTCTGACATTCACTTACTCTACCTCCAAATACAGTTGCACAACTCGAAAGCATACCGGCGATAACGACTAAAGCTAAAGCCTTAAAAAGTTTGTTTTTCATTTAGTAAATTTTTGAATGGTTGTTATTTATTTACACTTTCTATAATAGCGATTATTGAAAGTCAGCTCATTGAATTCATATGAAACTTGCTTCAATTTAAGCTAATTTTTCCAAATAATATATCAAAAATAAATTTTTATGATACATAAAGGTAAATTGACAGAATTTTAATTCTTTCAGAAAAAAACCTTCCAGAAATTACTCCTGAAAGGTTAACACCAACAAATTACAAAACCATACATGAAGATTTGTTCTTCTGTCTTTACTTTCGAATGTTGTAATAAAATTCGCTATCTCCGGAAACCAGGCAAACCATGTAATCCCCTGCCTCCAATTTCTTTAAATTTAAACCATCACTGATGCTAAATTTGTCGCCAATCTTCTTGCTGAAAACCATTTCATTGCCCTGGTACAGGTACAATTTCACTTTATCATTCATGAAATTTAGGTACGTAAATTTCAGACACCCTTTCTCAAATACGAAGTAGGGCTTTTGCACCGTACTCTCTTCCCCTACCACGATAGACCTCGGATTCTTGCGAAACACGCACCCCGTTGTCAGTCCTTTGGAAGTAACAGCAATCTTATAAACGCCATTTTCGAGGTTCGAAAGATCATAGAGCTTGCTGAAATTTTCACTGGGGCCAAAGCATTCGCGGTAGTACACAATATTCCCCACCTCATCGGTAATTATCAGGCTAACCGATTCGTTTGTAAGCGACGACACGCCCACCATTGCTTTTGCATCGGAAACGGGATCAACCCAAAGCTTTAGGTTGCCGGCTGCCAGGGCAAGTTGCGCTGAAACCGACAAAACCAGCACCAGCGCGATTTTAAAAATTGTTTTCATTGTTCTGTTGTTTTCTGTTTTTATGATTGTTTTGGTATTGAACCTTTGCGCACTGAGAAAGCAGAACAAAGGTTCATTTGAAGACAAAGTATCCCCTACCGCCTTCTTAGCGGTTTACCGGAAATGAAATAATAAAGATGGAATACCCGGCGCTGAGCCGACATCAGGGTTTATCGCCCATGAACATCGCCGCCGCTTGATTCGTTGATATCTTTGGTTTTTGGATTACCCGAAAAATAAATGTCGCCGCCACTGCTGGCATTTGCGCTGAGTTCTTCGGTCACATAAACTTTCACGTCGGATCCGCTCGAAGCACTGGCATTGCATTTTCTGGACTCAAAACTTCCGGCATCAACATCGCTGCCGCTTGAGGCGCTGACATGAAAATCATCGGTTTTACCTTTCAGCGAAATGTCGGATCCGCTGCTTGACTCAGCAGTCACGTTTTTAGCTTCTAATTCTAGCTCAATGTCTGCACCACTGCTGGCATCCATATCCAGTTCTCCAAGCTTCAGTAAAGCCTGAGAAACCACATCCGAACCAGAAGAAGCGTACAATTTATTGAGCTCCTTGAATGAAACATAAACTTTTTTCGACTCGTGATTCCATGAAAAGTTGATAAAAGAGCGGTCCTTCACATATATCTTCAGGATACCCCCTTCTACCGTTGTGATAATTTTGTCGATATACTCATCAGAAGCTTCCACGACAACCTCTTCGGTGTTTTTCTGAGTGAGATAAAGATCGATTCCGTTGGCTACCGAAACGCCGTGAAATCCTTTCACATCGCGCGTTTGACGACTGCTTCCCGTCCCCGATGCAAAAACGAATTGAGCGTTAAAAGTGACTGTAACAATAAGTAAAAGTGTAAGAATTTTCATAGTTTTCATTTGTTTTCTGTTTTTATGGTCATGTATTATTTTCTGATGATGTTTCCGCCGGAAGATGAACTAACGTCGATGGAATTTGGGCTGCCCATGTAAAAAACGTTTCCGCCGCTCGAAGCATGTGCATCAAGACGATCTTCAACCGTGGCCCACACATTCCCGCCACTGGATGCCTTCATACTGCATTCGCCCACTTTCAGTTTCCCGCCCTGAATATTGGCACCTGACGAAACTTCCATTTCGGCTTCTTTGGCAACTCCCGACAACCAGATATTGGCGCCCGACGAGCAATGAGCATCCAGGTTTTTCACATTTAATTCGAGGTTAATATTCGAACCAGAACTGGCTCCTGCATTCATATCTTCCGACATGATTTGCCCCTGAGACCACACATTGGCCCCCGATGAAGTTTCGACACCGTAGAGTTTCGGAACAGTGATCATTACCTTCTTTTCTTCGGCTTCGCGGATGTTTCGTTCGGCATATACCTTCAGTACATGTCCGTGAACCTCGGTGCGGATCAGCTCGTGTAGATTGTTGTCGGCGATGACAACAACGCTAACGGGAGAACCCTGCGTGATGTATACATTCATTCCGCGGCTCACTTCAATGCGATCGAACTCGTCCACTTGTCTGGTTTCTTCTGTCACCCGCCCGTCGCCACGGACCGAATCGATTACCCAGCAAGAAGAAAAAACTGCCGAGAGCAGCGCAAAAACACCAATCAGTAAAAAATGATTCCGTTTCATTTGTTTGTTTTTCTGGTTTGTAAAATGTTTGCGTGCCTGTCCTTTTTTTAGATGCCCTGTGACAGAAATACTGGCCGGATTCAAATTCACCTCCAAAAATTCGACCTTTAATCTCTTCAGGAGAAACTACAAACGAATAGACGCACGAAAATTTATTTCGTTACTAAAAATATTAAGTTGAAGTGTTTTTCCTGAATTTTTTTCGCTGAACGACCATTTTTAACCGGTGAAACAAAATCAATTGGTAATAAAAAGTCAGCCCCCGGAAAATAATTCCAGAGGCCGACTTCCTATGTTGCCTGTTCTCAGGCTATTTTTTCAACTGGTCTTCGATCGACTGCCCGATGACCACTTTATTAGAAACTGAAACATCCCGTGCAACGAACAAACCTAAAACCGGACGTCCATCGGTACACGTAAAGTTACTTTTGATATTTGCCGGCGGGACACTGAAAAGCGATCCGGTGGAACTTTGGTTAATTACCTGGAAATAGTAGTTATACACAAACTCGGAAATCGACGTTTGTTTCACCATGATGGTGTCGTTCAAATTTAGCTCACGATCTTCCGGTTTATTAATGTCGTGAAAATCGGTAAAGATCTCCAGTTTCGAGATGTAATTGCCATCGACAAATTTATCCCATGCGATAGAAATTTGCTGGGCATCGTTCAGAAGTGAATCATTCACATAAATATCCCATTTGTAATAATTGCCAACGCCGGGCGTTTCCTGCCCATAAGTAAAGACGCCCAAAAAGCGCTTGTCTCCCCTGAGTGACGGTTCGACGCGGATGGAGTCAATTGGTTCGACCCTCGAAAGGATATCCTTTGCAGTAAGCGTGTTCCCATTGGTTCTGATTGTAACCGTATATTCGTGCCCGGCAACACCTTTAAAGCTGGTTTCGTCCGGAACCTCATATAAACCTTTTTTCTCCG
The DNA here is from genome assembly GCA_023393265.1 of Bacteroidota bacterium. Classification (GTDB taxonomy): domain Bacteria; phylum Bacteroidota; class Bacteroidia; order Bacteroidales; family Prolixibacteraceae; genus Aquipluma. Next base: position 3,952 of record JAEWME010000110.1, read on the forward strand.
GGTTTTCAATCAGCGTGATCTCATTGACGGGCGTCGAATCATCGGAAATAACTACCTCGGCTCCGCTGATTCCGGGATATTCCGAATCCTGATCGACACGCAGAGTGTGGTACAAAAATACAACCGGTTCGTCGGTCGTGCTAATAGTGGCCTGTACAGCATACAGATTGAGTTCTTCTTCATTCAGTTTCACGTCAATCACATCCTCGCACGAGCTTAAAAGAACCGAACCCAATACAAAAAACAAAACGGTCAAGAAACTCATTTTCTCTGAAAATTTCTTCTGCTGATTGTCTGTATATTTTTTCATGAGTGCGTCTTTTTAAAAATTAAAATTGTAGGTAACCGATGGAATCATGCTTCCAATAATCGAAAGGCGGGTGGCTTCCGATACATTTGGATTGTCTTCATTCTGCCTGAAATAAACCGAATAGGCGTTCCGGCGGGCATAAACATTATAAATAGAGAAGTTAAGCGACTGTTTCACTTTTTTGGTGTCGTTCTTTTTAAAGTTGTATGTAAACGAAATGTCGAGGCGGTGATAATCAGGAATGCGGTTGCTGTTCCTTTCTCCATAATAGTACATCGTATTTCCATCTACAACATACTTTGCGACAGGGTACGAAGTCGGTGTGCCTGTCAGGAAGACCCAGGTCGTGGAAAAAACCCAACGCTTCGTCAAATCGTAGTTGGTCACAAGCGACACGTTGTGTGTGCGGTCGTAACTCGACGGATATTCCTTGCCTTCATTAATTCCGGGAATTTTCCGCATCGATTTGGAAAGCGTGTAACTCACCCAGCCCGTCAACCTGCCCTCCTGCTTCTTGGCATATAATTCCAGTCCATACGAATAACCGTTTCCGCGCAATAACTCAGTTTCCAGGTTCTCACGCAAAAACAAATCGGCACCATCAATGTAGTCGATTACATTTCTCATCTTTTTGTAGTAAAACTCAGCCGAAGTCTCGAACATGTTATTTTTAAAATTTCTGAAATAACCCATCCCAACCTGATCTACCAGTAACGGTTTAATGTAGGTACTGCTCGGTAACCAAATATCCAATGGCGTTGGCGAATTGGTGTTCGAAATCAGGTGAAGGTTTTGTGCCATCCGGTTGTATGAAGCTTTCAACGAACTTTGCGGGTCGAGCGTATACTTCACAGCCAGTCGCGGCTCGATATTGTGATAAGATGGAGGAACCAGTTTTCCCGACCCATATTCAATCACGCCAATCACTTCGTCTTCTTTGGGGTGTTCGGGGTCCTGGTATTTTCTGACTGTTCCTTTCCCGATTTGCTGAAAATATGAGTAGCGCAAACCATATCTCAGGCTCAACCTGGCACCTATCGACTGTTCGTTCGAAATGTACAGCGAGTTATCGAGTGCGTTGTAGTTTGTCAGTTTCACGTCGTGAAAATACGAACCATCGTTGGCATCAACTTCTCCTGGCTGAAAATGATGATAAATCAAATTGAATCCCAGTGTCAGTTTATTCTTTGAATTGAGATACCACGAAAAGTCTTCCTTGAAATTATAATCGGTGATTCGCGAAGTCCAATCGAACTGATCAGCAGCATTTCCGGGGACACCGAGGTTATAATCGTATCGCGAAAGAATCAACGAAGTATTTGAAAACAGTTTATCACTGAAAAGGTGGTTCCAGCGGGCTGTTGAAGTGAGGTTTCCCCATCGCATATATATCGACTCGCCAACTTTGAAATAATCATCACCTGTATATGCCGAAAGATAAACCCGGTTCTTATCGTTGATCTGGAGATTGGTTTTCAGGTTCAGGTCGTAGAAGTACAATTTATTTTCTTTCAGAGCCTCCACGCCTGCAAGCCTGCCTAAATAATCGGCATAAGTTCTTCTTCCTGAAACAATAAAACTCCATTTATCCTTGATGATGGGGCCTTCAACTGTCAGGCGGCTCGAAATATTACCGATTCCTCCGCTAACGCCCAATTGCTGCGAGTTACCGTCTTTCATGCGAATATCGATCACAGAAGAGGCTTTTCCTCCATATTCAGCCGGGATGCCACCCTTAAAGACCTGCACGTCCTTAATTGCATCAGAATTGAATACCGAAAAGAAGCCCAACAAATGCGAAGCATTGTAAACTGGCGCTTCATCAAGCATCATCAGGTTCTCGTCGGGACCGCCACCCCTGACATATAAACCAGAACTTCCTTCTCCGCCATTTTGAATACCCGGCAAAAGCGTAATGCTCTTAATTACATCAACTTCGCCCATAAAAGCCGGAAGTTGTTTCAGCATTTTCACCTGCACCTTTTCCATACTCATCTGCAGGTTTTCAACGTTCCGGTCTTTCTTTTCACCGGTAACCACCACTTCGTCAATCTGTCTGGCATCTTCTTCAAGCATAATATTCAATTGCTTGCTTTGTGTCAGATCAATTTCAGGAGTCTGACTCTGGTAACCAATAAATGAAAAGGTAACTGAATATTTACCACCCGGTACAGAAATAGAATAAAATCCGTAGGAATTAGAGATAGCACCAGTTTTCAACTGAGGAATGTAAACGGTGGCGCCAATAAGCCACTCACCATTCGATTTATCTTTGAGGTAGCCACTCAAGGTAACTACGTCGGTCGCCACCCCTCTGATCGTCAACGCAACGATAAAAAGTAGAATAATACTGATCTGTTTCATTTGTTTTCTGTTTTCTGAACATTTGACTTTTAGGCGCCATAATGAATAAACGGGACAAGGCGCAATTGTCCATCTTTGTTTTCATGACATCTTTAAAGGATAGATTTTTTTTGAATTAGTTGCTTTAACTCTTCAAAAATTATCAATTCCAGACAAGATTAATTGTTTTTTAATGGCGCGACAAAGAAAAGAAGTTTAACAGTACAAATGAAAAATAAACCTATCAATGACCATTTTTTATCGGTGAATGCCGCTTTGTACTCTTCCTAACAATAAACCCAAGAATTACGAGAAAAAAAAGGGTTTCTCCGAATGAAGAAACCCTGCAAAGAAATTTTTGTATACCTATTTTGTTGGAGTAAAAATCACACTATCCCAGAAAAGTGTTCCCCAGCCGATGCAAACCAGCTTCACCTTGTGT
>JAEWME010000169.1 GCA_023393265.1 Bacteroidota bacterium
CGGTAAACAAGATACAATGATCAGATAAAGGTTAAACAGGAGAAATGGGATAAAATGGAGCAGGTCTTTACTTTTAAATCTATTTGAGTTAACTACCAGGGAGGAAATATAGAAATACAGAAAAGGACCATGCAATAAAAGTAGTGAAATAAAACTGGCCGACAAAAGTGGATAGCGTATGAACAATTCATTTGAAGAAAGGCCATACACTCCTGTATATAAGCCCAAAAAAGCCAGCCAGAAAATAAGTATCTTATCGTGTACCGCCTTCGTTTTCTTCTGAAAAAGTAAAACAACGAAAAAGAAGGCGTTGAAAGCAGCTATTAAAAAGAAATATTTCATAGTTCAGCAAAGGAGGAATTTTTATCACCAAAACAAATGATATTTTCAAACTAAAACAGCCTCTTTCTTCCTAGCAAGTAAGAGACTATAACTAATCCTAGAGGTTTGTATAGTAGTTTCGATTGTTATCTTTTCCGGAGTTAGATAAAGACATTCGAATATTGCCCGCTCGGCTGATGCTATCATTAACGGGAATTGAGTTTCCTGATATTCAGCTACCCCAATTTCTTCTGGAAGAAATGATGTCTTGACGTGGTTTACTGCTTCATTCCATGAATATTGTTTAAACCATGCTGGCAATCTCCTATTCAATATAGAGAATAAATAAACAGTCTCGGCTCCATTGCAGATATAATACGAAAATCTCAACATGGATAAAGCAGTTGGTCCACCAATGTAAACAGGCAGATTAGCTTGCTTTTGCAGGGAATAAAGTGCGCCTTGCCAGCCCACAGTTTCATTTGGGCGCCTGAATGCACCAACTTCAACCGATTCAAGCCAGTCACTTTTCCGGTACCTCTGCTGAAGTTCATGTGAGAATCCATTTGCATCAAGCCATGAAGCTAGCATTATGGTTCCCTGAACATGCAAATCCAGCAATTTCTTTAATTTTATTTCATTATTCGTACTCACAGTACAAATATCATAATATTTTTAAAGAAACAACGATTTCCAGATTATTTTAACCTACTGCATCGTTGTTTATCTACTTCAAAATTTGAAAAAAAAGATGAGAGCCCACAATATTTTCAGGATTAGTTCCTGAAATCCTAAAATTTGATTATAATTGCATCAATATGTGAGTGTTAACTCGTCGTTCTTCCATTTGTGAACCATTAGGTGACCTTGATAAAAACTTCAAGTGTAAACTACTGATTCAATTACATTTGCGGCTTAAAAATATAATCCGGCCACCCCGACAAAACAAAAGCTGAATCCAGACAAAAGACCGCAAATCATTGATTTAGCGGTCTTTTTATTTCTTTTATCATATCAAAATAATCCAATCCAATTCAGTTTGGATGTGAACTAACCGGTGACCAATTCACCAAAGTCATCATTCTAAGAACCATCAGCTTATCCGTTTCTAACAGATACAAAAAACTCTTAAATTCAACGACTTGAACGCTTTTCCTTTAAGGGAGTTTTTGATCAAATACCCTTAAATATCACAGGTAAAGCGACAAAAAACGAGACCAAACTCAAATTTACTTTTTCTGGTGGCGGCAAATCACCTACCCATCTACCCACAGCAAAAGAGATATTGAATCGATACAAGGATTATCCTAAAACCAACAAGAAGAACCTCTTTTTTCCAGTTTTGACCAACCAAAGAGTGCATCGAAAGCATATGACGCATCAAATAAATTACTACCCATTTAATGTTTCATCCACTCCACAATCTTATATTTTTCAGACTGATAGTCTCCCGTTCTGGTAACTGTTCCTTTTTTACCGTTCCATTCCAGCGAAACCCGGTTAAACAGGTTTTTCCTGAACCCGAATGTATAGGAATCGTCTTCAAATAAAGTTGCAGGCTGGCAGTTATCTCCGTAAGTGTGACACGTAATTTCGAATACAGTGTTTCGGGTAACGTACTGAATCGGTTTTGCCAACGGTAAAATTGTTCCTTCTTTAACAAACAGCGGAATCTGGTCAAGCGACATTTCAATTTCGTACGATTTTTCACCTTCATATTTTTTATCAGTATTGAAATCGTACCACGCTCCGGCGGGAAAATAGACAGTCCGTTTGCTGGCTCCATCGATAAATGGCGCAGCCAGAAGGTTTTCGCCAATCAGGTATTCATCGTCAATTTTATAAGTTGATTCATCGTCGGGATAATCGACCACCAAAGCTCGAAACGGCGGAATCCCCTGGTAATGATAACTGGCAAAAGCCGAATACAAATAAGGAATCAGGCTCATGCGCAACTCCAGCAACTTACGGAATTTTGATTCGAGTTCTTTTGCATCGGGCAGAAATTCATCATGGTTATTCTTATCCATATCGAATTGCAGCCACGGCGGGTTGCTTAAATACCACGAGTTAAAAAGCAATTGCGCCGACATCACTCCGGTTTGGGCACGGCGAATCAGGTCGGCTTCCGATTTGGTTTCACGAATTTCGGGAGACCAAAGCAAGCCCGAGAACCCGGCATTCGAAATCATGCGGATAAACTCGTGATGGTCGTACATATCGCTGTAAAGTGATGCCGCGTAAGGCGCAGCAAAAGCCTGCGACGACCGGACATCGAGCAATGTTCGTTTATTATTGCGTTCAAAAACATCGAGCAGCGACTTTTGATAAAGCACGCCAAAAAGCTGGTGCATCTGTTCGCCATCAATCCCCGACGGAAACTGCGACAGCTCTGGAAAACTCCATTGCGCAGCGGCTTCGCGGTAATCGGCAGCATCGCACTCGTCTAATTTAAACGCGGCAATTCCCTTGTCAACCAAAGTCTTTTCGTGGAATTTTCCAAATATTTCGCGGGCTTCGGGGTTCACAAAATCCGGGACCAGGCCTTTCCACACCGAGAAATCGCAGGATTTATCTTTTAGCGGGTCAAACAGTGGCGAGCTTGGAAAAATATAGGCATGTTCCCACAAATTGAGTTTAAAACCCAGACTATCCATACGACCGATAAATTTTTCAGGATTAGGGAATGAAGCCGGGTTCCATACAAACGAGCACGAATAAGCCACGGTTTGCCAGCCAGGTTCAAGCCCGAACATATCGCAGGGCATGTTATTTTCACGAAAATAGCTGGCAAGCTTCAACGCTTTCGCATCGCTGAAGTCGCCTTTCCCACGGTATTTTACGCCAAGCCCCCACTCCGGAACCATGCAACCGCCGCCCGAAAACAGATTATACCGCTGAATCGCTTCCCTGACCGAAGGCCCTTCAAAAACATAAATTTCCATTCCTTTTTCTGATGGAACTTCAATCAGCATTTCGTCGGAAGGTTTTTCAAGCGGTTTATACAATTCGGTGGTCGATGCGGCAACCGTTGAACCGCTACCCTCTTTGATGCCAATGCTTTCGCTGGCTTTTCGCATCGTTCCGCAGTAAAAAGTAACATACCGCGACGAATTGACCAACACCGCGTATCCATTGGTTGAGACATAAAATGGAACCGGGGCATGAGAAAATCCCACGTTGCCGGTTGACCAGCTATTTACCCTGATTTCCTTTCGTAAACCCCGCTGCTGAAATGTATTATTTTGCAAACCAAACCCATACAGTTTTTCCTTCTCGTCCATCGTCAGTTCGGCCACACAACCACGGTTTGTTGTCCTGAA
>JAEWME010000182.1 GCA_023393265.1 Bacteroidota bacterium
AGCGTTTCTTCTGTCGAGCGGATAATCATCGGGAGCATCATAATCGACAAGGCAACACTGCCAGCCAACGCCGAATACCCGAAAGTTACATGTTTCACCACCCACATGTAGGAAATCAAACCCAGAACAATAGATGGTACACCCTGAATAATATCAGATACATCCCTCACAATGTTGGCCATCCGCTTTCCCTGATTTTCGTATAGGAATACTCCTGAAATGATTCCAACTGGTATGGCAATAACAGCGGCAAGTACCACCATCAACAAGGTTCCAACAATACCGTTGGCAATGCCGCCTGGAATAACTTCGTGATTTGCAACAGCAGTCATCGCCTGCATGGTGTCCGGTGTCTTGTCGATCAGAAAGCTGAAACTGAGTTGCCTGTACCCTTTTTCTATGAGCTTAAAAATGATCAGGACGATTGGGGAAACCGTAATTACGGAAAAGAACACAACCAGACCTAAAAAAATGCGGTCTTTCCTGGTTCTTGAGTTAATATTGTCTATTTCGCTGGCTAGCTTCATCTGCCTGATGAGTATATGTTTCTACTTTTCTTTCTCTGTTTTCTAATTCATCTTCTTGATAATCAGCTTACCGATTCCATTTACGATACCGGTTATTACAAAGAGCAATAACCCGATCGAAATCAGTGAGCTTAGTTTCAGCCCATCTGCCTCACCAAACTGATTGGCAATAACCGAGGCCATTGTGTTTCCGGTCGAGAACAAACCATCAGGAACTTTATTGGCATTCCCGATTAGCATAGTCACCGCCATTGTTTCGCCAAGCGCCCGGCCAAAAGCCAGAATATATCCGGCAAATATTCCTGAACGGGCCGCCGGCACAGTTACATTTCTGATAACCTCGTAGCGTGTCGATCCGAGCGAGTAAGCTGCTTCTTTCAAATCGTTGGGAACCATCGAAATGATTTCGTTGCTGATTGATGTGGCATAGGGAATGATCATGATGGCCAAAATCAGACTGGAGGTAAAGACTCCAAAACCTTGATTTTCGAATCCTATACTAATCAGGAAAGGTCTCAACACATAAAAACCCCACAAACCGTATACAATGGAGGGAATTCCGGCCAGCAAATCGACCATCGTCCCAATCACTTTTGCAACCCGTGTATTGCGGAAATATTCGCCTAAAAAGAGCGAAGTTGCAAACGAGAGCGGAAAGCAAATGGCCAGCGCCACCAACGATGAAATGAGTGTTCCGGCAATAAACGGCAAAGCGCCATAAACCTCCTGCCCTTCCGTCGGGTCCCATTTGTTGGAAGTGATGAATCCCAGTCCAAAAGCTTTAAATGAAGGTATGGCGCCTCCAACAAGTGAAAACACCATACCTCCTGCCACTATCAGGATGATAAATGAAACAGAAAATAATACGATTTTTGTGATTTTGTCGCTGTTCATTTAACCTGCTTAAATCTTAATTCAGGATTGGTTTACCTTCGAAAGTAACCGTGCGAAGAATCGCTTTTGCTTTTGCTGCAGCGTCTTCGGTAAGCGGAGCGTAATTTACGCTTGGAGCCAAAGCCTGTGCATCCGAACTAACCATCCAGTCGAGCAGTTTCACGGTAGCTTCGGCCTGGGCCATTGTGCGTCCGTTGTAAGCTTGCTCCTGGTACAGAATCAACCAGGTAAAACCGCTGATTGGGTATGAATCCGGATCGGCTGAATTGGTCAGCATCACACGTGTGTCAGCCGGAATGTCTCCTTTGGCAGCAGCACTCACCGACGCCATTGATGGAAGAATGTATTTTCCTGAGCTGTTTTGTACTTTGGCCATCTGGATTTTCTGGGCGAAAGCATATTCAGAACCGATGTAACCGATGGTTCCGACAGTCTGGCTGATGGTTCCGGCAACTCCCGGGTTTCCTTTGGCGCCCATGCCAACCGGCCAGTTCAGCGACTTGCCTGCGCCAACTTTGTCGGCCCATTTCTGCGACACTTTGGTCAGATAATCAGAAAAAATCTGGGTCGTTCCGCTACCGTCCGAACGATGAACGAACATGATGTCTGTATCCGGAAATTTAACTCCCGGATTGTTGGCTGCAATCAATTTATCGTTCCATTTGGTAATTTCTCCAAGGAAGATTTTTTCGAGCAGTTCGTTTGACAGTTTCAGGCTGTCGACACCAGGAAGATTGTATGCAATCACAACTGCACCCAAACAGGTTGGGATATGCACAATTGGAGCAGGCATTTCCGACATTTGTTTGTCATCGAGGAAACCATCGGTGGCACCAAAATCAACAACTTTATCGGTGAGACTGCGGATACCGCCACCTGAACCAATACCGCCGTAAGTGACTGTTGAGCCTCCATTGTCAGCATAATTTTTGAACAACAGGTTGTAATATGGCTGCGGGAATGTAGCTCCGGCTGCAGTCAGGGCCACTTTTTCGCCCGAGGACTTTTTGTTTGCAGAATTCTGGCACGAGGTGAAAAGAACGGCCAAAAGGATTACAAAAACGAATGATTTCATGTTTTTTAAATTTATGTGTTAAAATTTTATTTCGCAGTTAAGCATGATGGTTGAAATGGATTTCCTGCTATCCGAAGCGGGATTCCAGCTCCTGAAATTCGGCGAAAGCTTAATTCCCGAAACAGGTGCGAACTCGAAGCCAGCCAAAATAAGTTGGCCGTCGGCTGCATCGTTCCAGTTGGCAGTTGCTCCTGAAGGAGTATTTGATTTTAAATCGTCGAAGCGCGCAAACACTTTCGATTTCTTTGACAAATTGAGAGTTCCGTAAACGGAAGGGCCAAAATAGTCGTGGTCGTCAACCATCAAATGGTTGCTTTGGTAGTTGTATTCGGCAGCAACCGAAAACTTGCTGTTTTTGTAGCCGACAAAACCGGCATAAGTATTCTGATTATCCATCATATCGGCCATTCCACGGATGGTAAGTGCTTTCACAGGTGTGAAAGTGATGCCAACGGCCGTTTTCAGGATTGAGTCTGATTGCAGTTTTTTATATCCTTCGCCATTTGTCACAGCCAGGTCGGCGCTAAGCATCTCGCCAAATTTGTACGAAACACTGGCTCCAAGATCGGCGCTTGATGCAAATCCGTATTCATCCTGAAATACTTTGGCGAGGTAACGATAACCCCAAAAGTTTTCCTGAACCTTAAACTGTGTGGTTGGAATAACCCCGAAGTCGATCGAGAGATTTTCGCGCTTGTAGTTTAAAAAGGCATTTTTAACGAAGGCCGTCATCTGCAGTTTTCCTACACCCGGATCGGCAACATCAAAAATTACAGTTCCTGAAAACTCTTCGCTGAACGAATGCTCATAACCGAGATAAACGCGGGTGACATCGAATGCCGACTGGGAATCGCCATCAGAAAAAGTGCTGTGGAAATTGCTGAAAACCCTGATAATTGGTTTCCCATGAGGTTTGAATGCTTCTTTGGGTTCCTGCGACATAGCTAAAGCGGTGATACAAAGTACCACCAGTGTTGTTAAAACTACTTTTTTCATTTATACTCAAGATTAAAAGGTGATTCCGTATTAAGCCGATACAAATATTCACCGACGCAATTACAGGTCTGTTACAGAAGTATTACAAAACGATTAAATTAACTGAATTGTAATTGAAGATTAATGAAAATGTACAGATTTACAACGAAGTATGAAATTTTAGCACTAAAATATTTCAGGAAAAACTATTACAAATCGGTTAAAAAACAAAAAATCCTGAAGAAAAAAGCATCATCAGCCTTCTTTTGCAGGATTGCCGCGTAAACCGGTAAGGTTTAGTTCACCTTTCCGAGCACCACTACCTGGCGGGCCAACTGGAACCCAAATTTGGCAAGTCGTTCTTTAAATACACTTAAAAGTTTTGCCTTTTCTTCGTACTCTGGCTGACCATCGAGATGCGCCAAATGCCCTTCGAACATTTTAATCCGCTCCTGAAGTTTTACCGCATCAGTTTCGGGCGCTGCCATCCGGTTGAACTCAAAAACCAGCTCCGGAACAATTCCATTTTTGCGGATGATTTCGAGAACTTCAGCTTCAGTCCAGGTTTCCTTATGTGTGATGCCAGCTTTTCGATCGACGTAGCTCCGCAGGTGATGAAGCATTTTTTGAGTTTCCTGTGCTTCATTTAGGCCATCCGAAACAATCTCGGCAATCAGCAGCCAACCTTCAGGTTTGACAACCCGTTTCATCTCCGCAAAAGTTTTCTCCACGCTTGCCAGGTGATGCATGGCATTCGACATGGAAACCACATCGAAACTGGCATCAGGGAAAGCGAGATGTTCGCCTTCCATTCTGATGAATGAAACATTCGGCGACACTTTTTGCTTGCTGGCCTCGGCAAGCGCTTCTTCAACCGGATCGACGCCGGTGATTTTTGTTTCAGGCGAAAAGGCCCCGCTGATCAGTTTAATAAAGTCTCCGGAACCGGTACCAATGTCGAGTACCGATTCAATTTTCTTGTCAGAAAAAAATGAATGAAGCTTTTCCATATTAAATAAGCAGTAAGAATGCAGAAATTACAGTGACCACTATAACAAAGCCGCGATAGGTATGTTCGGGCAAAATTTTAACCAGCCAAATACCAAGAATCGCTCCGGCGGCGATCGAAGGTAAAGCGATTAAATCAATAATAAGCCCGTCAACGTGGATATTGTTCCAGGCAAAAAGCTGAAACGGAAGTTTAGTCAGGTTGATAATCAGGAAAAACCAGGCACCGGTACCGATGAAACTGTTTTTGGGTAGGTGCATGGCCAGCAGATAGATTGCAAAAACCGGTCCGGCCACATTCCCAATCATCGATGAAAAACCACCCAGAATTCCCATTGACGCAGCAAACCACCATTTATCGGGGAAAAGCTGTTTGTTTTTCCCACGATCTTTCCACACCATCAGGCCAACCACCGCAAAAACGAGAATCGCAATGAGATTTTTAAATTGCTCGTTATTAACCAGTCTGCCCACCCATGCGGCCAGGAAAACACCCGCCACTGCCCAGGGCAAAACGTTCAACAGTTTTGTCCAGTCGGCATGGCGTCGGTAATACGATACGCCAAAAACATCGGCCATAATCAGGATTGGGAGCAAAACGCCTGTCGAAGGTTTGGCTCCAAAAACAAAAGCCATCGCCGGAACGACGATCAGCGAAACACCCGGAATCCCGACCTTCGACATGCCGATCAGCATTCCGCAGAGCATAACAATTGCCCACTGCAATAAGGAAAGATATAAAGATGAAAGCACTTCCATCAGGAGATTTTTGAAGTATGCTCAAAAGTAATGGTTTTATACCATAAACTCTCGTTCAAGCGTATCAAGCGCTTGCGAATCAGCTTCGCGAAACCATTTGTTAACGTGCTTTCGCGCATTCTCCCTGATTT
>JAEWME010000237.1 GCA_023393265.1 Bacteroidota bacterium
GAAGTTGACCCGGAGACAACGGAGAAGAATGTTCAGTTTAATTTGCCGGTTTGTAAAGAATGCCGCGGAACGGACCAGGAAAAAGCAGCCATCGGCGATTTGCTGGAAGGAATGGCTGAAGGGTTTGTATGCGGATGTATATAAAAAAGAGGCTGCCTTTGGGGGAGACAGCCTCTATCGTAATCGCGCGTCGCTTAGTTTAATAAATGCTTGTAATTGTCATTTAGCAGATCGGGCAGGTAGCTTACAATTAACTTCACAGCTTCATCATCTGAAATGGTATTCGGTGCCAAAACCCGTTGTGCCTTAATTTGATCGTCGTTCAGTACAACTGAATTGATTTCATAAGGAATTTTAGAAATGGACATCGGAAGTCTTTTAGCGCCAAAACCCTTTTTCCCTGCAACATAAGCAATCTCAAAATACTCCGAACGAACAACAAAGCTTCTGCCTTCTTTGTCATCTTTTAAGGTGACAGATACCGGTTTTTCACCACTTGCATAATTCAACACCCAGGCTTTCAAATCATCTTTCCCCAGACTAGAATTTTCCACTGTGGTAATTTTCACTTCTTTGGTTTCATTGTTTTCTGAATTTGCATACGATGCAGAGCTTGCCAACAAGAGTACAGCAAGCATGGCTGAACAAAATGTGATTGTTTTCATAACTTTGTAAAATTTGTGGTTGTTTTCTGTTTCCTGAATAAAAGACGGCCATGTCTTTGAATCGTTACAGATATTTTCAGATTTTTTTAATATAAATTTCATGAATAGTTTAGAAAAAATCATAAGCAATAGATTTTCAGTAAGATCGTATACCAACAGAAAAGTTGATAAAGAAATAATTCTTGAAATTCTGAATGTAGCCAGATTGGCACCGTCAGCCGTTAATTTTCAGCCCTGGCATTTTGTCGTGGTTTCAGAACCCGAAGCGTTGTCGGAATTACATGCCGTTTATCACCGAGAATGGTTTCGGGAAGCACCGGTTTCCATTGTTGTTTGTGCCGACCACCAGCAATCGTGGAAAAGAAAATCAGACGGGAAGGATTTCGCTGATGTAGATGCGGCAATTGTTATCGACCATTTGGTACTGAAGGCTACCGAGATGGGGCTTGGCACTTGCTGGATATGCAATTTCGATGCAGCGCTTGCCCGGCAGGTACTCGTATTACCAGCACACGTCGAACCGATCGCCATCATTCCGATTGGGTACACCGAATCGGTTGCTCCTGAAAAGAAAAGGAAACAACTGGAAGAAATGATTCATTGGCAGAAGTTTACAGCCCTTTAAAATCCTGAATGTATTTTTCCAGCCGGTTCAGTCCTTCCATTATATTTTCGAGCGAATTGGCATACGAAAAGCGCAAATAGCCTTCGCCATTCTCGCCAAAATCAATTCCGGGAGTGACACCAACATTTGCCTTCTCCAGAATATCGAAAGCCAGCTTATACGAGTCGCCTGATAAATGGCGGGCATCAACAAACACATAAAAAGCGCCCGTTGGCTCAACCGTAATTCGGAAACCAAGTTCGCGCAAACGGCTAACCATGTAACGACGCCGCTCATTATAAATACTTTTCATCTGTTCCACTTCGGTTTCTGCGTCACGCAAGGCTGCAATTCCGGCCTGTTGTGCCACCGAGCTGGCGCAGATAAACAGGTTTTGCTGAAGTTTTTGCATAGGCCTGATAAATTCTTTGGGAGCGATTACATATCCCAGCCGAAGGCCTGTCATCGCATAAAGTTTCGAAAAACCATTCAGCACAAAAGCGTTCCGCGTAAATTCGAGGATTGAATGTGCTTTTTCTCCATAAACCAGCCCATGATAAATTTCGTCGGAAATAATGTATGGTGAAAATGAAGCGATGGCCTGAAGTGTTTCTGCTGAAAGCAAATTTCCTGTCGGATTCATGGGGCTGTTGATCATGATTCCCCTGGTTCTTTCAGTTATTGCCGCTCCAATATTTTCTGGCCGATACTGAAAACCATCCTGCTCGAAAACCGGTACTTTAACCATTTTAGCTCCCGAAAAACCGATGAAATTTGGATAGCAGGCATAACCCGGATCGGAAACAATAATTTCGTCATCGGGATTGCACAATACCGAAAGTACCAGCAAGATAGCAGGTGAAGTTCCTGATGTAATCAGAATTTGTTCGGGAGAAATGCCGACGCCGTAATTTTTGTGGTACGACCGGCAAATTTCATCACGCAATTCAGGATCGCCCAGGCTATGCGTGTAGTGGGTCCTTCCTTCTTTGAGTGCCGTTTCGCTGGCGCGAAGTACGCACTGCGGCACATCAAAATCGGGTTCTCCTACTTCAAGATGAATGATATTTCGGCCTTGTTTCTCCAGTTCAGAGGCTCGTTCGAGCACTTCCATCACGATAAACGGCGATATATTCAGGGCTTTAGCTGAAATCATTTCGGTTTTTTATTTGCGAACCGAAATTAATCAACAATCGGCTAAAACAGGCCTTTTCAGAAAAAAACATGTGCAATCCCTCGTTAAAAAATGAAAAAACGTAATTTTACAATATCAACAAAGCTAAACAGATCAGGAAATATGAAGAAGGCAGCAATTTTACTCGTTGGAGGAATCTTTTTTGTTCAATTATTATGGGCACAGAAAAATGTAAAACCATTGATTTCTGCCCACAATTTTGAAAGCCAGACCGATCTTTGGGACGCACTCGGCAAGGGAATTTTCAACTACCAGGCCGACGTAATGTACATTTATGGTAAAAACTATGTTACACCTGTTATGCCCGACAGCGCTGGTCATAAGCTTCCGACATTAAGCGATGCCTATCTTTACCCGCTTTACAACCAGTTTAAAAAAAATAATGGTGAAATCATCGCAGGCTATTCCGGCGAAATTTACCTGATCCTGAACCTAACGGCGCAGCCAATTCAGGTATACCGGCAACTGGCACTGGATATGCGGCCTTTCATGGACATGCTGACATACACCGCCGACGGTAAAAAACATCCGGGAAAAGTGCGCATCCTGATTAAAGATAAGCAGCAACTGGATGCCATTAACAACATTAAGCCTGGCTTTTTAGGATTAGTTGGCAACAGCTCGGATATTGAAAAAAATGCCAATCCGGAGCAAATGCCGGTTATTGAAGTGGATTTTGCTGAAGTTACAGCATGGAAAGGAACCGGAAATATTCCCTTCGAAGATTTCACCAAATTCAAGGATCTGGTGTCTAAGGCACACGCAAACAACCAGAAAATAAGCATTACCAATTGCCCGCCCTACAAGCCGGTTGCCGAACTCATTCAGGCTATCAAAGCTGATTTTATGAACTCAGCCGATGCCATTCAAATGGCCGGTTATTTTGATAGTTCCAGGTAATTTCAATGGACCGATCAGGGAAGATAAGTTACTTTGCCATCCAACTGGCGACCACCTGCCTGCAAACGAACAAAATATATTCCCGGTTTCTTTCCTGAAAAATCAAGCCCAACCTGGTTTTCGCCATAAGCAGTTACCGAAATTTGTTGCTGTTTACCGAGTAAATCGTAAACCACAATTTCATCTACACATTCAATCGGATCATTCGTGAGAATATTCAGCAGACGGCTTCCATTCAGTGGATTCGGATAGATTTTCAAGTCCGTATTTTGAACCAGCAAATGGCTGTCAGAGAATGGGTCATCTACGTTGCATACAACTATTTCGGTAAGTAGAGCAGAGCCGTTTCCATTCAAATTCTGGGTATTATAGGTTGTCCATCCGGAGGTATTTTTGAGGAGAAAGCTGTTGGTCGTGTCCGATTTTCGGTTAGCCATATAAACAACCAGGGTATCCGCCGCGGTGAGGTGCGAAAACCCAATAGAAACATAAAAGTTCCCGGTAGTTTTCACCGGTGAGGCAAAACTGAGGTAGTTCATCGCATCTTCCGAAAATTTCCGGATATCGAAAGTTTCAGTATAAACAGTGGTTTCAGGCTTGTCTTTTCCCTCGTATACAGTCACGTCAATCAAACGGGCATTGTCTTTTCCGGCCCTCATTTTCGCTATTCCGAGAGAAATCCCCTGAATCTCACAATTTTTAGCAAATTTATATTGTTCGGCAATCTCGCTGATTCCGTAGCTGTTTGTCCCGCTCCAGTAGCCCTTTTTCGTAATTCCACTGTTTATTTCCTGAATAGACTGCGTATCGTTATTCCTGAAATTTGTAGCAGCCGTACAAAGTGTTTTGCCCGAATTCAGGTACTTTCCATCAAGCGTTGATGTGCCCGAATTCAGCGGATCGAGCCACACTTTCAATTGTTTCGATTCCTCTTTCCGGTAGTTCCAGGCCAACGCAAATTTTTCGAAGTAGTCGTTCTTTCTCGAAATACAATCGGCCGAACCTCCCGTGAGTGTACCAACAACCCGCTTGTTCTGGTCGAATAAAGGCGCACCCGACGAACCACTTTCGGTCACCCCGTAATCCCAGGCAACTACATTCCAAAAACCTTTATCGAGAAATGTGGTGTATCGTTTGGTTAGCGGCGAGTCCAGATCAATGGCAACTTTTTTTACATCGCCCAGGGGATGATGAACACAAACAGTTGATGTGGGGGCCATATTTACACGATTCCATCCGGCAAGGTAAACCCTGTAATTGTTTGGTGGCGTATTATTTAGCCTGACAAGCGCAAAATCCAGGCTGTCAAAATTGGCTTTCAAGGTACTTCCCGACATCGAATTAGTGTTGTCACCATCAATGGTCGGACTGTTATATAGCGAACAGTAGGGCGATTCGTAGTTAAACAGGAAAACCGACGACTGTGCTTTATATTCCGAATTAATGCAATGATTGGCAGTCAGCAAATAAGGTGCGCCATCCTGAGCAGTATTATTCATCAATGTTCCGGTACAAAGCTCGTTGACGATGATGATGCGGCAAACAGCATCACGGCTTTGCTCGTAACCATTTGCCACGTCACAATTGATATTCACATTGCAATTTCCCGATTCGCCCAGCGGACGACGAGGATTATAAGTCGTAATTCCTACAAAATCATGAGACACTTTTGTAATCGTAAATCGTCCCTGAAATTCAGGATTAACGGGCTCTTCATATTGAATCATGATTTCATCCCCGGCAACCGGTTCGACAGCAAAAATTCCGCTTTTTGCATTATTGGCTGCGGTATAAGCGCCTTTTATTTCTCCTGATTCCTGATTAATGAGGAATAACCGGGCACCTTTTGGCAGCCTGAAATTCTCAAAAACAAAATTAAGTGAATACGCACCTTCCGATTTCACCCTTAGTTGCCATACATTCACTTCGGATGTATTGTACCAGTCGCCCGCATTTTTAAGCGAAAGCGAAACATCGAAAGTATGCGCAAAAACAAAGGGCTTCAGCGAGCTTTCGTTGCCCCGGCTGTACTGCTCACGCAATTGAAAATTGTCGACGCGAGGCATGACAACCAGATCGGGTGCTGCCAGCGATGATGATTTTGTTTTCACAACCTGAATAGGAACACCTCTCTCAGATACCTGACTTTGAGCAAAATGTGGAAAACAAAGCGCAATAACAATTATACTCAGGAAAACAAAATTTAATCTCATCCTCGCTAATCTTTATATCTCAAATTTAAGATTAATAATCAATCGTGAAACACTTCGACAGAAAGCTGTTAATTTTGATGGCAAAAAGCTGACAAAAGTGAAAGTATTGACCATGTTTGTTGAAAATTTCAGCTACGAACCGGCACAAAAGAACCTGGAAATTGCTGAAAAAATAACTTCGGGCAAGCAATTCTCAAATGCTGTTCTTGCTTTCATTCAGATTGAACAAGCAGATGAAGAGAACGATGTTAAGTCCCGTGAAAAAAAGATTGTTAACCATCTGAAATGGGTTGCACGAAAAAATGAAACAAAGACCGTTGTGCTGCACTCTTTTGCCCATCTGTCAGACTCAAAAGCCTCGCCTGAATTTACCCGGGCAGTTTTTGACGAAGCAGAAAAAAGGCTCCGGAATGCCGGATATATAACAGCGCAAACGCCTTTTGGTTATTTTCTCGACCTGAATATTAAAGCTCCAGGGTTCTCGCTCGCCAGGATCTGGGCCAGTTTATAGCACCATGAAGTACATCGACTTCCATACACATCACGATTTCGATCCGGAAATCATCCAGATCCGGAATATTTTTGCGCAGGATTTTACAGCAAATGAGTCGGGCGGGTTTTGCTCTGTTGGCATTCATCCCTGGCATTTAAATGAAATTGATATTGAGGCTGGCATCAGCAATATCTCGAAAGCCACAGCAGCGAAAAATGTGCTGATAATCGGCGAATGCGGGCTCGATAAAAAAACAAATACGGACTTCGCAATACAAAAGAACGCTTTTCTGAGGCAAATTGAATTTGCTGAAAAATCACATAAACCACTGATTATTCACTGTGTAAAAGCACACAACGAACTGATTGCTTTAAAAAAGTCTGTCAAATCTGACATTCCGTGGATTATACACGGATTCAATGGCAATGTGCAAACACTGAATGGGCTTTTACAGCACAATTTTTACTTTTCTGTTGGAGAGAGACTGCTCAAAAATAACCCGAAACAGGAACTTCTCCGGTTAATTCCGGCGGACAGGTTATTCCTCGAAACAGACGATCAGGATATTTCCATCCAAAAAATTTATTTCTTTGCAGCGCAAATCCTCGGAGTGACAGAAAAGGAACTTCAGGAACAAATCATCCGGAATTTTAAACTGATTTTTGGCGATGACAAACTGGTTACAAAGAACTGAGCTGCTGATTGGTGAAGAAGGTATTCAAAAGTTAAGAAGTAAGCATGTTTTGGTTGTTGGATTGGGCGGCGTTGGTGGCTATGCTGCCGAACAAATCTGCCGCGCAGGCGTTGGTACCATGACTTTGGTTGATGGCGACGTGGTGGAAGAAAGCAATCGAAACCGCCAGTTGATTGCCCTGAAAAGCAACGAAGGTCGCCCCAAAGCGGAAATTCTGGCCGAGCGGTTCCGCGACATCAACTCTGAAATTAAGCTGCATATCGTGAATCATTACCTTCAGGATGAAGAAATTACCAACCTGCTGAATGCCGGGCCGTACGATTATGTGGTAGATGCCATCGACACCCTTTCGCCCAAGGCATTTCTGATTGAAAAGACGCTGAAAGCTGGTTATCCGCTGGTTTCTTCGCTTGGAGCAGGGGGAAAATTCGATCCGTCGCTGGTGACCGTAACCGACATTTCGAAAACCTATAACTGCAAACTCGCCAGAAAACTACGCAAGCGGCTGGCGAAAATCGGCATCGCGAAAGGATTTAAGGCCGTTTTTTCTACCGAGCTGATTGACGGCGACAAAGTAATCGCGGTTCAGGGCAAAAACAAAGCATCAACGGTTGGAACGATTTCCTATATGCCACCGATTTTTGGAATTTTCTGTGCTTCTGTTGTCATTAGAAATCTCCTGAAGTAAAAATTACTTCAATTTCAGAGAAATGCAAAATCAACACAACAAACAATCATTCAGTAATTTAACCATTTATTTCCTGCGCTTAACAATTATTTAACTGAAATTTTTCTAAACAATTATCCGCCTTCATTGTCATTTTACGCAAAACTGTATATGTTTGCAACCATTCAAAACAGCCGAAACAAAATGAATCAAACAGCAAAAAATAGTGTTTCTTCAGTAATCCTGAACCTGGATTGCCGCTATTTAATGTTGTCTGCCATGTCGATGCCGATGTCTATGATAATGCGCTAGCCTTCAGGCAGTGTGTTTCATCATATTGTTTGAAGGCTAATCCACTTTGAATTTTCCCAATTATCATTTTAAATTTTTGTCATGTCAAATTGTGTCGTGCGATTTGGCGGAAACAGTCTGTCTGTATCATCAATTCTCGGATCATTTGCTTCATTGGTGAGCAAATCAACTGAAAATCAAGCAATCATTGTTTCTGCCATTCCTGAAATACAACAAGAAATAGAGCTCGGCCTCGAACTTCTCATTAGCAACTCAACCGGTTCAGACCAGGTAATCAGCCAAATCCGGAAAATTATTGGAGATAAACTGGCAGTATTTAGCCAATCGACAGCCAATGAGCGACTTGAAGCTGAAATAACTTCACTGCAAAACCTGCTCAAGGGAATTGAATTTACCGGTGATTACTCA
>JAEWME010000343.1 GCA_023393265.1 Bacteroidota bacterium
GTACCGAACATCAGTTTTTGCTCGATTATTACCAATTGGACTCTGTTGGGTGGGGAACTCCATTTTTGCTTGTTCCTGAAGCCACAAGCGTTGATGAGCAAACATTGGATGTATTGTGCAAAGCGAAAGAAGAAGATCTGTATCTCAGCGATGTTTCGCCAATGGGGGTTCCGTTCAACAATGTAAGGGGAAACAGCATGGACATCAGACGGGACGAACAAATCAATACAGGGAAATTTGGTTTCCCCTGCACAAAAAAATACCTGGCACTTTTTCCGTTTTTTGGAGAAGAAGGTTCGTGTACCGCCTCGAAAGAATACGAGCAAAAGCGAATTGCCGAACTAAAAGAGCAGAACCTGAGCCAGATGGAGTTTGAACGTGAAATGGAGAAGATTACCGTAAAAGCTTGTCTCTGTGCAGGTCTTACGGCGTCGACACTAATGGCGCACGGGCTGGATACGAAAATGGAGGGAACAGCTGTAAGTATTTGTCCGGGACCAAATCTGGCTTATTTCTCCGGAACTTATTCGCTGAAAAGCATGGTAGATCACATTTACGGTCGTACCAATGTGATGGAAAGAACCGACCGGCCAAATTTCTTTATGAAAGAACTGAAAATGTATATCGACTACCTCGGAAACAAGCTGGAAGAGACCGTTGAGAATGTGTCTGATAAACAACGGAAATATTACCAGACTTTTCAGGAGAACCTTTTTAAAGGCGTTGATTATTACAAAGATCTATTCCAGAAATATAAAAGTCAGCTTGAAGATTCGACTTCGAAAAACGACCTGGTGGCTGATTTGGAAAGACTGAAGGCTGAACTGGTCAGATTAAAAACCAGGATTGCTTAGGTAGAATATCATCAAATGATAGGTTCCGTCTCATTCAAAAAGACGGAACCTTTTTTATTTCATTGCAATCAGCGCCTGCCGGTTTTTCCCGTCCATAACGATGGTTAGTTCGTTGCTCAATGAAATATGCCGGATATACTTTCCCTGGTCGGCGACTGGTTCAGCAAGTAAAAGTTCCATGTTGATGGTCGATTCAGATGAATTGTGCGGAATGGTGAAATAACCTACATTCATCGAAGTGACATTGTGAAAGAAATGCGATCCGAGTGATCCGTCGAGCGGAAAATCTTTCAGTCCCATTTCAACAATGATGCGGGCGCGTGAAATATTAGCCCATGTTACCGGAATTCCGGTGAACGGATCACGCGTTCCCCAGCGACCTGGACCAATGAGCACATAGTCGCGGTTTACAAAATCCATCTTTCGGTTAAAATGATTGATTTCCTCGGCAATTTCCCGTGTTTTCATTTTGTCGAAGTGGACAGGATCGACGAAAATAATGTCTTTGATTCCACTTACGATGCCATTTCCCATTCCCCGATGCGCCAGCATGATGGTTTTCTCCGGATTGATTTTACCGATATTAACGGTCAGTTGCTCATCGCGCCTGATCAGCGGCTTGATCTGGAGAAGGTAAAAGGTAGGTTTGTTGTTTTCGCCTCCCTGCAAATCAACGGCATATTCAATCTCTACAGGCGAACCCATTGCTTCACGGAATAACCTCAGAAGCAAATTCAGTGTGTCAGCCATCGGAATTTGGTTGTATTTCAGGATATTGGCGAAATCGATCACACGAAGGCCGGGGCTGTCGGTTCCTGACACAAGACGGTCGTTTTCCCGGTCGAAAGTAGAGGCACAAAATTGAAGCACGTCGTTTTTTTCGGCTTGGGAAACCCTTAGTTTTTTGATTGCAACATTTTCGCCACCGCTCTCAAGATCGAATTCTGTGTGAGCCATGTCGAGTGCGTAAAATTCTTTTTGCGAGTCGCGAACCAGGTCCTGATCGCTTACCGTATTCAGGCTTGGGTATTTGGGGCAAAATCTGAACGATTTTTCGCCTCCCACCACGTACATGCCCAGGCCAATTGCAGCTACTGCAAAGCCATCTTCGGGTACCATATACGACACCGGGTAGAAGTTGTACGACTGCGCCACTCCACTGATTGAAGGATAATAAAAATCGCCGTATTGGTGACCAACCACCTCCTGAATGATCACGGCCATCTTTTCCTCTTCAATTTTGTAGTTCACGGCGTCGAAATACGACATGGCTGACTCGGTAAAGATGCTGGAATACACCAGTTTGATGGCAGTTTCGAGCTGTTGGTAACGAATCGCAAGGTCGGGATGGTTATTGGGAATCAGGTAGGTAGCATATACACCCGAAAATGGTTGCGTGAGCGAATCCTCGAAAAGGCCTGATGAGCGGATGGCCAGCGGTTGGGTCATTTTTTCGAGGTATTGGGTCAGACAGTCTTTCATTTCGTTGCTAAACTGCGATTCGAGAAAAATGCTTTTGATGTGTTCATAATCGTTGCTCGCATATATTTCGTCGAACAGGTCATTGGTTTCCAGAAATTTGTCGAACTCACTGGCGCCAATGACGGCTGTTGCCGGTATCCGGATGTTTATTTCAGGAATGATTTCCGAGAAATCGATGTTCTCGATAAAGTTGCACATAAAAGCCATTCCGCGGCCTTTTCCGCCGAGCGACCCTTTGCTCAGCCTTACGATATAGCGGTTTCCGGTTACCAGCGATGGATCAAAATCGACAATACTCCCACGCAATTTCTGGATGCGTACTTCTTCAAATACATCCAGACAAAACTGTCTCAAGTCGCTGGCATTTTTGAAATCTTCAAGTCGATAGGGCAGCAGTTTTTCGGCGATATTGATTTCGCCGCGGGCCATCAGCCAGGTTGAAAAGGAATTTCTGCGCCCGTGATAGGCAAGGGCCGTTTCGGGAACGATGCGGAACATTTCCTGGAATTCAGCCATGTTTCGGGCAATCATAATCGGGTTCCCTTCCATATCCTTGAACACGAAATTTCCAAATCCAAGCCTTTTGTAGATATAGTTGTGAATGTCGAGCGACAGGCTCTCTGAATTTTTATTGATAAAATCGGCGCCTACATCGCGTGCGCGCTGTGCATTGTTCACATCGTGGCTTTGAAGCAGAATCGGAATCGGGTAACGCAGGTTTCCGGATACATATTTAAGTAAATCGACGCCTGCATTTTCGTCGTCTTTCCCATTCTTGCGGAATTTCACGTCGGAAATAACCGAAAGCAGGTAATTTTTATATTTGTTAATTACCTCGATGGCTTCCTCGTAGTTGCTTACCAAAATTACTTTTGGTCGTGCCCTCATCTTCAGTATCTTGTGTAGTTCGTCCGCCGATTTGTCTTCCACCAGGTTTTGTGTCTGCGTCATGATGTTGGTGTAAAGCATTGGCAGGTAGCGCGAATAATATTGGATGGAATCTTCGATCAGCAAAATGACGCGGGCGCTTCCGTTAATGGTGTCTTCCTCCACATTTTTCTTGTCTTCGATGTATTTGATCATGGCGAGGAAAACATTCGAGTTGCCGTTCCACACGAAAACCCGGTCGATTGATTCAATTTTTGCCGACGATGTCTGGAAATATTTTAGGTCGCCATTGTTGTTCACCAGCAGGAGTACCGGCAGGTTTGGTTTGCGTTTATAAATAGCATCGGCAGCAGTCACCGGAATATTTTTGTCGACACCCACCATAATGATAACAAGGTCGAAATCGCGAGTTTCGAGCATCCGCAACGCATCTTCCTTCGAGTTTACACTGGTAAAACGTGGGTAGGTATAAAGG
>JAEWME010000356.1 GCA_023393265.1 Bacteroidota bacterium
AAATTGAAATCCGTTTAATCGGTAAAAGCCTGTAACAAACTAAATTTCAAATATTTCAAAGAACATTATTGGATTTTAATGGGACAGCAATGGTTTTTCTTGACATATAAGGTTTTAATTGGGACGAGAAGGTTTAAGGTCATTATTGGATTGTCTTTAGTTCAAACTCAATTGTTATATTTGCCCCACAAAATTGAAGGGAATGGTTCATAAAATTAATTTCGACGATATTCGTCCTTTTGAAGATTCGGAGGTTAATGAAAACCTGAAGCTGCTGTTGGCTGATGAGACTTTTCAGCATATATTGAGTTTTATTTTTCACGACCCGGCCAAGATTCAGGAGGTGAAATTTGCACTGTCCAACATTCATACAGTGAAGGATTTGCAATTGAATTTCATGTATCAGATGATTGAAAACCTGATCCTGAAAAAATCGACCGACGGATTGAGTTCGAGCGGACTTGAGGAACTTGACAAAAACACTGGCTACCTTTTTATTTCCAATCATCGCGATATTATCCTCGACTCGGCGCTGATGAATTACCTCATTGCGAGGGAAGGCATGAACATCACCGAAATTGCCATCGGCAACAATCTTCTCATTGAAAAATGGATTGAACTGACCGTGAAACTAAATCGCGCATTTGTTGTCCGTAGAAACCTGCCGGTGCGCGAGTTGTTACTGGCGTCGCAAAAGCTTTCTGAATATATCAGGAGAGACATTACCCTGAAAAATATGTCGGTTTGGATTGCGCAGCGCGAAGGCCGTACGAAAGATGGAAACGATAAAACGCAACTGGCTTTGCTTAAAATGCTCAACCTGAGCAATATCAATGAGTTTGCCGACGGTTTTAAAGAATTAAGGATTGTTCCGTTGTCAATTTCTTATGAAATAGAGCCTTGCGGAATTTCGAAAGTGGCTGAGCTTTACAAGAAGCAAACCGAAGGTTTTGAGAAAACGCAGGACGACGATATGCGCAGTATGGGTGAAGGACTGGTGAGGCCGAAAGGTCGTGTGCATTTCGGTTTCGGAGAGCCGCTTGTCGCAAAAGTCGATGAAATCGCGAAAGAAGGAACCATTCCTGAGCAGATTGAAAAGCTTGCCGCAGAAATCGACCGCCAGATTTACACCAATTTCAGGCTTTGGCCCAACAACTACATTGCCGAAGATTTGCTCCTGAATAAGAAGAATAACACTGAATACTATACAGAGGAACAGCTCGCCAGATTCGAGGCTATGGTAGATGAAGCCGTCGCACGCATACCGGGCGACAGTGAGGTGATTCGCACGATGTTCCTGAAAATGTATGCCAATCCCGTTCTGAACAAGCTAAATACAACCGCGTAATGTCTGGTCGTATCAACGGGATTATCTGGGATTGGAACGGCACCCTGCTCGATGACATTTTGCATTCGGTGGCCACCATCAACGGATTGCTGAAAAGACGCGGCATTCCCGAGCTTTCGCTGGGTCGATACAAAGATGTGTTTTCGTTTCCGGTGAAAGATTACTACGAAAAAATCGGTTTTGATTTTAGCAAGGAGTCGTTCGAAATTCCGGCCCGCGAATTCATCGATGCCTACAACAGCGGTGTTGCCGATTGTGCGCTGCACGAACAGGCGGTTGCAACGCTTGAGTTTTTCCGGCAGCAAAATTTCCGGCAGTTCATCGTTTCGGCTATGCAGCAGGAAACGCTGGATCAGTGTATCGAACACTACCAGATCGGTCAGTTTTTTGAACGGGTTTCGGGCCTTGATAACCATTACGCGGCTTCGAAGATCGAAAATGCGAAACGAATGATTGACGATTTACAGTTAAATCCTGCAGAATTGATCCTGATTGGCGACACCATTCACGATTTTGAAGTGGCCAGTGAACTTGGTTGCCGCTGCATTTTGGTGACTTGCGGACACCAGTCGCGCGAGGTATTGCAGACAACCGGAACAACCATTGCTGACGATCTGGAGCAATTGAAAAGTTTGTTGCTGAACAATTAAAATACCCAGGATATGGCCCAAATATCCGAAATAATCATCCGCCCCATTCAACCTGAAGACAATTCTGCAGTTGCAGATATCATCAGAAAAACGCTTACTGAATTTGGTGTGGCCAGGGAAGGAACCGTTTTTTACGATCCTGAAACCGATCACCTTTACGAGCTTTTTAAAAAGCCAAAATCATGTTATTTTGTTGCTGAAAAAGAAGGCAAAATTTTGGGTGGCGGCGGCATTTTTCCCACCGAAGGCCTTCCTGAAGATACCTGCGAACTCGTGAAAATGTATTTGTTGCCCGAAGCCCGTGGAATTGGCCTTGGAAAAGCGTTGATGGAGAAATGTTTCGAAGCGGCCCGCAAATTTGGATTCAAACAGATTTACCTCGAAACGCTTGACGAATTGCATCTGGCGCTGAAAATTTACGCCCGGTTTGGCTTCGGGTACCTGAAAGCGCCCCTGGGAAACACCAAACATTTTGGGTGCGGGCTGTGGATGCTGACGAAGCTATAAGCTGTATTTCTACTGAGCGGTTGACTTCGGATCACCCGCTCAGTATTTGCGCACTATACCATCGTGGTGATAATCACGGTCAGTGAGATCACCGAAATAAACAGCCAAAGCGTCATTCCCTGAATCAAGGGTTTAAATCCCACTGATTTCAGAAGTTCGCGCGTTAACCCGGAGCCAATCAGGAAGAGTGTGATTTTCAGTCCCGTTTTGGAGAGGGCAACGATGAACGGCGAAGCCGGATGAACAGCCGGAACAAAGCTATTGATCAGTATAGCCACCACAAACAGAAAGATAAACCAAGGGATTTTTATCTTCTTCGACTCGCTTTTGAATAGAAAAACCGACAAAACCGAGAACGGAATGATCCACAAAGCCCGTTCGAGTTTGATGGTGGTCGCGGTTTGCAGCGCCTGAGCTCCAAATTTTTGTGCAGCGCCTACCACCGAACTGGTGTCGTGGATGGCGATGGCAGCCCAAACGCCAAACTGGTGCTGCGACAGATGAAGCAAATGGCCAATCCACGGAAACAGGATTAGTGCCAGCGAATTCAGGATAAAGACGGTGCCGAGCGCAGTTGAAATTTGTCGCTCGTTCGATCGGGCGATCGACGAAACGGCGGCAATGGCGCTTCCGCCGCAAATGGCGGTTCCGGTCGAAATCAGGTACGAAGTGTTTTTTTCCACTTTCAGGAAGCGACCAATTGCCAGACCGATGGAAAGCGTGATGGAGATTGAAAAAATGGTGAGCCACAAGCCTTGTTTGCCAACTTCGAAGGCCTGAGCGGCATTCATGCCAAAACCCAATCCGACGACCGAAGCCTGAAGCAGCCAGTGCGTTAGTTTTTTGCTTGTTGCATGAAATGGGTGTTTTACCGTTTGTGCCAGCAAAATTCCGAGCAGCAGTGCCAGAGGCGTATCAATAAAAGGCATGGTGCAGGCGACGATCGCTGCCAGGTAAATCAGTGTGGAAAGCTTCATTTTGCTTGATTTTTTACCGCAAACGTAGGGTTTGAAACCAAGCCAGTCAAATCATAAAATATGATGAGCTATAACTATAGGTTATATTGTTTCAGGAGAAAGTCGTAAAATAACTTAGCCAGACCGGTTGGCTCCGGTCCCTGTGGAGAGACAAAATAAAACTGTCGTTTGAACTGAAGTCCGGTGGTATTTACTTTCCTGAAAATGCCTGCTGCAAGCTCCTGTTCGATCGCAAACCGTGAAACTATTCCGGCGCCGTTGCTCGTTTTTACAAACGATTTGATGGCTTCGGTGCTCCCCAAAAACATGATGATGTTGAGCTGTTTGGTTGAAATATGCTGATTTTGCAAACTTCGCTCAATAATTTCGAGCGTGCCGGAGCCTCGTTCGCGCAACACCAACGGTAATTTCACGAAATCATCGTTGCCAACAGTCTCTGGAATCCGTCTGTTTTGGGTGGCTGTAAAAACAAGCAATTCGTCGTTTAAAAAAGGAGCGTAACGAATATCCTGATTACCGGGTTTCCCTTCCACAATGCCGATGTCGATTTTCGAGTCAAACAGTTGTTGTTCAATAAATTCGGTGTTCCCGTTGATCAGCGAGAGGTTGATTTCAGGATAACGCTCGTGAAATTTAGCCAGCATGGGCGGAATGACATATTGCGAGATGGTTGTACTGGCCCCAATCCGCAGGTTGCCGTCGAAAGTGCCGCTCAACTGATGCAATTCGAAGCTGAGTTCGTTGTGAAGCGAAACGATTGATTCGGCGTAATGCTGAAAAACCAGACCGGCATTGGTCAGGTGAATTTTGTTCCCCACACGGTCGAAAAGTTTGACAGAGAATTCGGATTCGAGTTCCTTGATGTGTTTGGTCACAGCAGGCTGCGTAATGTAAAGTTCGGCGGCAGCTTTTGTGAAACTCAGGTTGCGGGCAACGCTCTGGAAAACTCTAAGCCTGAAGTCAAGCATAAATGTTGTTTTTATCCGTTTTTACTGATCTCTGCCAATCTGTTGCTGTCCAGAATGGTGATGCTTTTTTCGTCGAGCCGGATCAGGCCGTCTTTCTCGAAACTTTTCAGGATCTTCACGGTGCTTTCGGTTGTTAGGCCGGCAAATTCGGCAATTTCTTTCCGCGTAAGCATGGCCGAAATATCTTCTCCGTCAAAAGTTTCAGAACTTAGGTAAAGCAGTGTGTCGGCGATCCGGCCATTCATTTGCTTGTAAACCAGGTTGCGGATCGAATCGAAGAGACTTGCGTTCTGTTCGCAGTAACGGCGGACGATGTTGTAGGCAAACTGTCCGTTTTGTTTCGAAACGCTGGCCAGCGCTTCCCTTTCGATCAGGTAAACCTGGGTGTCGGTGAGGGCAACAGCCGAGTAGTTGAACGTATTTTTCCCGAAGACCGACGACAATCCGACAAAATCACCCGGCTTAATAATTCTCAGGTTGTGGTTGTATTTGCCGTTTCCTTCGACATACTGCTTGGCGTAGCCCGTCAGGATAAACAAAACATACGAGGCAAAAGCGCCTTGTTTGGTCAGGTTTTCGCCTTTACGGAAGAGTACCTGTGTTTTGCTGGCTCTTACCAGTTCAACTTCTTCATTTGTAAGCATCTGGAAGCAGGGTGCCTGAATGTCGCAAATAAAACCGTTGTCGATTTCCAGGATTGTCTTCATACGAGTCGTTTATTTTCAGTGAACAAATGTAGAATTTGAAACTGGTTATTGAAAAATTGGAGTTAAAAAAGAGTGGACTTATCGGCTTGTTGGTGCTATTTGGATTTCAGAGCAACTTGCGCCACCAATTTTTAGCCACAAAGTGGCTTAACTTGAATAACCCCGTACGAAGTGCGGGGGAAAGCGTAACTACCTGACTGGAACCCTGGAAGGGTTCAACTAATTAACATTGAGCCCTTTCAGGGTTCTTGCTTTATCTGACTTACGTTCCACCGGTTGTAACCGGTGGTTATTCAAGTTCAAACCCTTCGGGTTTAAAACTCAGTTGATCTATTCCAAATTCAAATTGTAAAGTACCAATAACCCGACAAATCCGAACGACCCTGCCTTTTCCCAATTTGCCTGAACGCAATATTAGGCTGAATGGCCGACTTGCTTCAGTCCGGGGCAAGAGCGGTGCGAAAGTCCCCCGGGTTCACGAATAACCCCGATTCAGATCAACAAAAAAGTTAAGCTATTTCAATTGGAAGCCGGAAACGGCTATAGACAAAAAACTTGAGCGTTACTTGCATGCGCCGTAACTTTGACTTATCGAAAATCAAAAAAGAGACGACCATGTTGTACACCAATTTGAAACATCTTGAGAATGCAGCAGAACATGCCCGGGCCATCTCCGCGAATGAGCAGGTGCTGGTTGTTTGCGGGCGCATGGATACTGGCTGTATCCCCGTTTACCGTGCTGCGGAAGAACTTGAAACTGCGTACCGCGACGTGAAGTTTTTCGACATGGAATTCGATAATCCGGAGTCGGAAGTGATTCGCAGTCTTCCCGAAATGAGCCGGTTTATGGGTGTTCCGTTCGTCGTCTGTTATAAAAATGGCGAGGTAGTCAGCGCTAATTCAGGAATCCAGTCGAAAGGGCAACTGGTTCAGTCGTTAAACGAAGCCTTTGCAGTCGCAGAAAAGGTTTGATAAGAAACAAATTTAAAAAAGATAAAGTTATGCAGACAGTACTGATTGTAATCGGAGTTTTAGTTGTGGCATTTTTTGCACTGCGCTTTTATGCCATGTCGAAACTTAAAAATACGCCGATGGTGGCTGACCATGAAAAGGTGATGACTTTGACCGAACAGAATTTTGCGCAGAAAACAAAAGGTAAAGTGGTGCTGGTTGATTTCTGGGCTGCCTGGTGCGGGCCATGCCGGATGATGGCGCCTGTTTTAAACGATGTTGCCGGTGAACTGAACGGCAATTCGTATGTTGGGAAAGTGGATGTAGAAAAATATCAGTCACTCGCCGGAAAATACAAAGTGCGCGGCATTCCGACCATGATTCTCTTTAAAAACGGCGTCGAGGTGAACCGCTTCGTCGGCGTCAAATCAAAAGATTTCCTGATGAAGGAAATTGCAAAAGTCGGGTAACTGTTTTAATGTGAAAGCGTCATGCTGAACTTGTTTCAGCATCCCAACAAAATAGAGGCCCTGAAACAAGTTCAGGGTGACAAGATAATTATATTAAAGTGTCAATAATAAATTAGTTAAATACTAAAAACAATCAGAAAATGGAAAAGATTTTAATTATAGGGGGAGTTGCGGCCGGAGCGACGGCTGCTGCCAAAGCGCGCCGAATCTCGCCTTCAGCAAAAATTACAATGCTCGAAGCCGGGCCCGATATTTCGTTTGCCAACTGCGGCTTGCCGTATTACATTGGCGGAGACATCAAAAGCCGCTCGAAACTCATTCTTCAGAGTCCTGAAAGTTTTAAGGAGCAATACGACGTGGATGTTTTCACCAACACCGTCGTGGCTTCGATCGATCGCGCAGCCCATTTGGTGAAAACGGTTGACAGCAAAACCGGCGAACAAAAATCGTTTGAATACACGAAACTGATTCTCGCGCAGGGCGGACGCCCGATTAAACCCGATCTTCCGGGTGCCGGTCAGGATCACGTTTTTACGCTGTGGACGCTCGAAGATATGGACAAAATTTCGAATTATCTGGAAGAAAATAAACCCCAAAATGCCGTGGTTGTGGGAGGAGGTTTCATCGGCCTCGAAATGGTTGAAGCACTCGTGAAACGAGGGCTGAATGTGAGTGTGGTGGAAATGATGCCGCACGTGATGGCCATTATGGAAGCCGAAACCGCTGGTTTCATCGAAACGGAGATGCTGGCGCACGGCGTCGGGATTCACACCGGAACCGGCGTAGTCGAAATTGGTCAGCGTTCGGTGAAGCTCGACAATGGCAAAACGCTGGATGCCGACATGGTTTTGCTCTCCATCGGTGTTCGCCCGACTTTGCAACTGGCAAAAGATGCCGGGCTCGAAACTGGCGAAGCCGGCGGTTTGCTCGTGAGTGCGCAATTGCAGACTTCCGATCCTGATATTTTTGCTGCCGGCGACATGGTGGAAATCGAGCATCGGGTGAATGGCAAAAAGGTGCGCATTCCGCTGGCCGGACCAGCCAATCGTCAGGGGCGAATTGCTGCCGAAAATGTGCTGGGCGGA
The DNA here is from genome assembly GCA_023393265.1 of Bacteroidota bacterium. Lineage (GTDB taxonomy): Bacteria > Bacteroidota > Bacteroidia > Bacteroidales > Prolixibacteraceae > Aquipluma. Next base: position 7,664 of record JAEWME010000356.1, read on the forward strand.
AACCACAGCTACAAAGGTGCCATCGGAACGTCGGTGGTGCGCGTGTTCGAGGCGGTTGCCGGAATCACCGGTTTGTCGCTCAAACAGGCGCGCAGCCTTGGCATTGATGCCGATGCCGTCGTGGTGCACAAGGAACATCATACGTCGTATTACCCGGGAGCCGAAACGGTCACCGCCATGCTGGTTTACGACAAAAATACCGGCGTTATCCTGGGCGGACAAGCGGCAGGCTACAAAGGTGCCGACAAGCGTCTGGATGTGATTGCCACCGCTACCGCAGCCAAACTCACGGTCAGTGATTTGGCCGACATCGATTTTGCCTACTCGCCGCCCATCGGAACGGCCAACGACGCCATCAACATGGCTGCCTACACCGCTGAAAACCGAATTTCAGGATTTAGTCCGTCGGTAACCGCTTCGGAACTCGACGATTTTCTCTCCGGAAAAAATCCTGTTTTTGTGGATGTCCGCGATGTTTTTGCCTTCGAAAAAAGCCATGTGAAAGGCGCCCTGAATATTCCGCTCGACGTTTTGTCGCAGCAGCTTCAATCCATTCCTTCGAACCGTTTGGTGGTTGTTTACGACGAAACCGGAAAGAAAGGACATCAGGCTTTGCGGACCTTGATCGGCGCTGGATTTGCCGACGTGGTCAACATTTCAGGAGGACACACTTCGCTGCAACGCCATGGCCGCGCGGTTGGTTTTAAAAATATTGAACTGGAGCTTTTGCCGGTTGAACAGAAATCGCTCGCCGCTGAAGAACCAAAGACTGAAGCAAAAGCTACGGAGAAAAAAGCGGTGGACGAAAATGCGCCAATCATCGTGGATGTGCGCACCGTGGAGGAGTTTGAAGACGGCGCATATCCGGAGGCGATTAATATTCCGCTCGACGAACTGATGTACCGTTTCGAGGAACTGGGAAACAATGCCAGCCGCGACATTACAGTATATTGTGCTTCGGGTGCCCGCTCGGCTTATGCGCAGCGCATGTTGATGCAAATGGGATACGCCAACGTAAAAAACGGCGGCGGACTGGCGGCGATGATGGCACGCCGCAATACACAGGCGTCATCTTCCGGAGCAACGAACGAACCGTTGGTGGTGGACGTGCGCACGCCTGAAGAGTTTTATTCCGGAGCATTTCCCAAAGCGGTAAATATTCCGCTCGACGAACTTCACAATCGCGTTGATGAACTCGGCAACAAATCGCGCGACATCACGCTTTATTGTGCCTCGGGCGCCCGTTCGGCCTACGGGCAGCGCGTGTTGCAGCAAATGGGTTTTACCAACGTGAAAAACGGTGGTGGCATCATGCAGATGATGCGCCGCAGATAATATAACCGGAAAAGATGAAGCAAATACTTATCCTGGGCGGTGGTTTTGCCGGGGTGCAAACAGCCATCGAACTGCAAAAAAGTGGCGAGTTTAAGGTGACGCTGGTTTCCGACCGCGACTATTTGTACCTGTACCCGATTTCGATCTGGGTGCCGGTACGGCAAACGGAGTTCGACGATGTGAAGCTGCCGCTGAGCAAAATACAGAAGAAATATCCTTTTGAACTGATTGTGGATTCGGTGAAAGAAATTCATGCGAACGAAAACCGCGTGGTTTGCGGAAACCGGGAGCTTGAATATGACTATTTGGTCGTAGCTTTTGGCGCCGATAAAATGAAGCACAAAGGCATTGAAAATACCCTGTCGATCTGCGGAAAACCCGAAGTTTCGCTGGCTATCCGCGACCGCATCGACGAGCTTGTTGCGCGTGGGAGTGGAAAGATTGCCATCGGTTTTGGCGGCAATCCAA
>JAEWME010000386.1 GCA_023393265.1 Bacteroidota bacterium
CGGCCGCGCTGTATCACAATGGCTTTCAGTTTCCGGCTAAAAAAATTGCAGGTATTTCGAGTCTGCGAAAGTCGTGCGACGAAGGCTACCTGATTGTTGATTCAAAAGAACAGCTATTTCACCTGAAAATGATTAAAGGAAAGCCATACGTCAGGAAAGTAAATGTGCCCGAAGGATTAAAATTCCGCCAGATAAGTTGCGTCGATTTCAAGAACAAGGCTTTTTATGCCTACCTGTTTTCGGATAAAAATGAAATTTATATTCTGACACAAAGCGACTACGATTTGATAAAATGGCCGGTTACCGGGTTCGACCTCTCGAAAGACGACCTGAAAATTTACGGCGATTTATTCAATTTTACAGTAGTGATTGAAGGCGACGACCATGTTAAAGCGGTTGCTTTGTCGCCTGATTATAAATTGATAGATACTTATGAGGAGTCGTGGCAAACCAAAGAAAAACGTTCCGAAGGGAAAATATTTGCGTCTGTTTTTCCGGTTCAACTCTCGCTTACCAATGAAAATAGTCGTTTTGTGCGGTTCTATTTTTCGCCATCTGCGGGATACTACTGGTTGATTGTTAATTTTTTACTTGTTATTTGGGAGGCTGGTTTAATTGTTATGAGAAGGAGAAATCTGAAAGATCATTTATATGACCTGGGAATTGTAGCTGTATGCGGAATTTACGGATTTATAGCAGTACACATTTTTCAGGATAAACTTAGGCGACCGATTTCACCGGAATGACGAAGATAAATTCACTGCCTTTGCCTGGCGTACTTTCAACCCATATCTTACCGTTGTGCTTTTGTATAAATTCCTGACAAATAATAAGTCCAAGTCCGGTACCGTCTTCGTTGTTGGTTCCTTTTCGTTTCACTTTCGAATCTATCCTGAAGAGGTTTTGCGCTTCTTCTTCCGAAATGCCGATACCTGTATCTTTCACTGAGAAGCGAAGCTCATGCTCTTCTATTTTGGCTGAAATATCAATTTTGCCACCATCCGGAGTGAATTTAATAGCATTGTTGACGAGGTTTCTTATCACCGTTTCCAGCATCAAAGGATCAGCAAATATTTTTAGCTCCGGATCATTTTCGGTGTGAATCGTAATTGTTTTCTGTTTGGCCAGCGACCGCAAAACGCTGAGCGAAGAATCAAGCACACGCTGATATTCGACCACTGCAGGCGAAAAAGTCAACCGGCCTGTTTGGGCGCGCGACCATTCAAGCAGGTTTTGTAATAACCTGAAAATATTGTTGGTCGATTGATGGATGTCTGACGCAAATTTACGGCGCTCTTTTTCGGTGAAATGGTCATAGTCTTTGTTCAGCAAATATGAATAGCCCAAAACGGTGTGTAGCGGATTTTTTAAATCGTGTGCTATGATCGAAAAGAATTTGTTTTTCGACGCATTCAGAACCCTCAGCTCGCTTTCGCTTTTGGCGATAATTCGGTTTTTCTCGGCAAGTACTTTGTTCGACTTTAGTTTTTCAATGTATTTAATTGAAACAAAAAACACAAACAATAGCAGGAGTGAAGCGGTAATTAATCCAAGTTGCTTCAACTGCTTGTTTTTCTTTAGTTCAATGAGTGTCAATTCCTGTTTGGCCTGCAAACGGTTGATTTCGTTATCTTTCCTTTCATTTTCATATTGTTTTTCGAGCATCGAAAGCCGATCGTACTTTTCTTTCTGAACCAGACTGTCGGAATAAATTTTATAAAGTTTCTGGTATTCGAGCGCCATTTTATAATCGCCAAGTCGCTCGTAAGCAATTGACAAAAGCCTGTTGTTAGTCGCTTTTAATTTGAATCCCCGCTTAAATTTCTCATTGATTTCTGTACTCTTTTGGAAGTAATCAATGGCTTCGCGGTATTTTCCTTGCCGAAACATGATAGAGCCAATACCCTGGTCGTACTCGGCTTCGTACTGATATAATCCAAGTAGCCTGAACATAGCCCAAGACCGCTTGAAACAAGCAAATGCCTTCACCATACTATCCTTATAGTTCAGATAAATGCCTGCCATGTTGCTTAATATGGCCGCTTGAGTATCCATCTTCGTTGTTAGCAGCTTTGCTTTTTGGTAGTTGGCAAGCGCCGAATCTAGTTTATTGGAATTTTTAAATATTTCCCCCAGCCCATTATAGTTGACAGCCATGCCATTGCGGTTTCTTATGGCGGCATTTAGCCGCAATGCTTCTCTGTAATAGTCAATGGCGTCTTGGGTGTTTCTCATCCGGGAGTGTGTCATGGCAAGATTCGACAGGAGTTTCGCCGTTGTAAGTGTATCTCGTTCGCACAACTTCATTCCTTCAATAAACTGGGTGATCGCCTTATCGCCGTGGTCCATGTTATAATAACATAACCCGATTCCTTTGTAGCAATCTACGGCCATTGCCAAATCTTTCTGTTCGATGTAAAACGACAGTGCTTTTTGATAATGGCTAATAGCCTGCGGATACTCAGCCGTTTCGTAAAATGCCTCACCAAGCGAGAAATTGGCTTTTGCCTGAAGGTAAATCTGTTTGTTTTTTTTCGACAATTGAAGCGCTTTCCTGGCATATTTTAAGCTTTTGGCTGAATCATTCAGGGTGGCCTGCGACAATTCGATGTATAGCGCTGTTTTTTGTTTTTCACTGGCATTTTTGCATAAAGACAAAAGGCTGTCGACTTTTGCCTGTGGCGAAGCTTTTGTTGCAAGAATGAATACAATTAAAAACAAAAAAACCTTTTTCATGATTTAGACAATTAGCATGTTTTCAATCGCGATGATTGGTTCTCCTTTGTAGCGAAGCATCAGGTTTGCCAGTGCCAGCGTATCTTTCTCGCAATAACGAATAATTCGGTCGAGGTCGCCTTCTTCGTAATAAACTTTGGCTACCTGGCTTCCATCGATGTCGTCTTTCGGCGTTGGGATGTCGAAAACCGCGCAAAGCAAGTCCAGAGAAGTGTAATTTTTGTAATCGCCAAATTTCCACATTTGCAATGTGTCGAGCAGTCTGTCTTTCACCTCCCAGGGTTTTGCTCCTGCAATGTCGAGTATTTTTGGAACTTTCAGTTTGTTGATCAGGGTCCGGCGGGCGATATAAGGAAAGTCGAACTCCTGTCCGTTGTGGGCACACAGTTTTTTTCCTGAGTTGGCGGTGAATTTTTCGAGCATGTCGTTGAATGCCGACAATAATTTTCGCTCATCGTCGTCGTAAAACGACTTGACGCGGTAATATCGTTCGCCATTTTTCTGAATGATAAATCCGGCTGAGATGCAGATGATCCGGCCAAATTCAGCATAAATACCGGCCCGTTCGTACACGTCGGCAGCCGTCTGGTCGTCTTCTCTGAAATACACTGATTTTTTATCCCAGAGTTTTGCAAAATGCCCGGGAAGATCGCCGAACGACGGGTATTGCGGTGCCGTTTCGATGTCGACGAACAGGATGTCTTCTGCAGAAAGTGTGTCGAACATGTTATTTCAGGTTTTGCTTGATGTAATGTGTTAGAATATTGATAGCGACCAGGTTATTCCCACCTTCAGGAACAATGATGTCGGCAAATTGCTTGGTGGGTTCAATAAACTGGATGTGGCTTGGTCTCACCGTTTCAGCATATCGTTCCAAAACCATTTCCACATTTCTGCCCCTTTCGATGATGTCGCGCCTAATGACGCGTGAAAGGCGAACATCTGAGTCGCAGTCGACAAACACTTTAATGCTCATCTCGTCGCGCAGAATTTCAGGAAAAAGAACCAGAATGCCTTCGACGATAATAACTGATTTAGGCGTTATCTCACGCGTCTCGTCCGAACGGGTGCAGGTGAGGTACGAATAGATTGGTTCCTGGACCGAAAGTCCCGCTTTTAGCTTTTTGATGTGATCGACCAACAGGTCAAATTCGATGGATGCCGGATGGTCGTAGTTAATTTTCTGACGCTCTTCCATGGACAGGTGACTATTGTCGCGATAGTACGAATCCTGCGACAGGATTGCCACTTCGCCTTTAGGCAGGCGCTCTATAATTTTCTTAACTACAGTGGTTTTTCCCGATCCGGTTCCCCCGGCAATTCCTATAACAAGCATGAGAGTAATTTTTGATCAAAGATAATGAAGTGCTTCGTTTTTGTGCAAGCGTAATCTTTATTCGTGTGAATCGAAGAACAGAAAACATTAACTTCGTTGTGGAAATTCAAAAAATACGATCGTTATGATTAATCATGTGGTAATGTTTAAACTGAAAGAATATGAGTCGGATAGCGCCAAACAAAATGCAATAAGCACCATTGAGGACGCCCTGATGGACCTTTCGGGAAAAATAAGTGAACTGAAATACATTGAAGTGGGTGTAAACTACGAACTTGCTTCAAAATCTTATGATGTTTGCCTGATCACCCACTTTGAAACTGTTGAACAGCTTGATATATACCGTGTTCATCCCGAACACCTGAAAGTTGTTGAACTTATCGGACAACACGCTGTTCAGAGAGCTGCTGTTGATTTCGAATTTTAGCCATTATCCAAAGTTTTTCAGAATTTTTTAAATTTAATTATTCCTTAACGCATGGAAGGACTGTATCCGTTGAAATTTAGGCCCATTTACAAAGATAAAATCTGGGGCGGAAATAAGATAAAAACTGTGTTAAACAAGGATTTCGGCAACTTGCCTAACTGTGGCGAGAGCTGGGAATTATCGGGTGTGGAAGGAAATGTCTCGGAGGTAACCAACGGTTATCTGGCGGGAAATACACTCGAAGAGCTCATCGAAGTTTATATGGGCGACCTTGTTGGCGATCAGGTTTTTGAACGGTTCGGTATCGAATTTCCGTTGCTGATTAAGTTTATCGATGCCAATGACGACCTTTCCATCCAGGTGCATCCCGACGATGAAATGTCGAAAGAGCGCCACAATGCTTTCGGCAAAACCGAAATGTGGTATGTGATGCAGGCCGACAAAGGTTCGAAGCTTCAGGTTGGCTTCAATCAACCTGTCGATCAGGATAAATATCTTGAAAAACTCGAAAATAAGGAGCTTACTGATATATTGAATTTTGAGGAAGTCGGAGCGGGCGATGTATTTTTTATTCCCGCCGGACGTGTTCATGCCATTGGTAAAGGCATTTTGCTGGCCGAAATCCAGCAAACTTCAGATGTAACCTATCGCATCTACGACTACGACCGCCGCGACGATAAAGGCAACCTGCGCGAATTGCATACCGATTTGGCGCTCGATGCCATCGACTACACTTTGCACAAGGAATATAAGGCAAAATATGAGCCCGCAGAAAACGAATCGGTTGAGTTGGTGAAATGTCAGTATTTTACAACAAATGTTCTCGATGTAACCAGTTCGGTCGATAAGGATTATAACCAGTTCGATTCGTTTGTGATTTATATTTGCCTTGATGGCGCTGTGACCGTGGAAACGGAATCAGGTTCAGAAGAAATTGCGAAAGGTGAAACCATCCTGATCCCGGCCAGCATCGAAAATGTGAAACTGAACCTGAAATCGGCTTCGGCAAAATTGCTTGAAGTTTACATCGGGTAATAAACTGTCTGCCATGGCAGATTCTGTTAATGATACCTGAAATAAAGAAATGATTAAACAAGCTAAATTTATAATTAGCAATACCGATGTGTCGAAATGTCCGCCGCCCGATCGGCCCGAATATGCTTTTATCGGGCGTTCGAATGTTGGCAAATCGTCGCTGATCAACATGATAACCGGTCAGCGAAATCTCGCAAAGGTCTCATCGGTTCCTGGTAAAACGCAGGTTATTAACCATTTTTTGATCGACGAGTCGTGGTACCTGGTTGATTTGCCCGGATACGGTTACGCCAAACTTTCCGTTTCGGTGAAGGAGACTTTTCAGAAGATGATTGCCGACTATGTACTCAACCGCGAAAACCTGTATTGCCTGTTTGTCCTGATCGATATTCGTCACGTTCCCCAAAAAATCGACATGGAATTTATCAGTTGGCTGGGCGAAAGCCATGTGCCTTTTGCCATCATTTTCACCAAAGCCGATAAATTGGGTAAAAATGCTGTAGCAGCAAAGGTGCAAGCTTATACCGATGAGTTACTGAAACATTGGGAGGAGTTGCCTCCAATGTTTGTTAGTTCGTCGCTCAGCGGAAGCGGAAAAGATGAAATCATCTCTTTCATTCTCAATGTCAATAAATCCTGATAATTACAATGTTTTCATCGTTTTGTTAAGTTAACTTCGGAACGAAATTAAAACGATATGCGTAAGATTTTTTTACCTTTGCCCGCAATTCCAAAAACTCAAATTTAAAAAGGAAGAAATGTCAAAAAAAGCTCCTCTCAAGATTTTCTCATGTACTACCAGTCTGGACCTTACAAGGCGCATTTGCAGCAGTCTGGGCGTGGAAGTTGGAAAATCGTCCTGCCCGGTTTTTTCGGACGGGGAAGTTGAACCATGTTACGAAGAAACCATTCGTGGTTCGCATGTTTTCATTGTTCAGTCGACACCTCCGCCTGCTGATAACCTGATGGAATTGTTGCTGATGGTTGACGCAGCAAAACGAGCTTCGGCCTACAAAATTATTGCTGTTATTCCATATTTTGGGTATGCCCGCCAGGATCGCAAAGACAAGCCGCGCGTTTCGATCGGTGCCAAATTAATAGCTGATTTGCTTTCTGCTGCCGGAATTGACCGGATCATAACCATGGATTTACATGCCGACCAGATTCAGGGGTTTTTTAATGTCCCGGTCGATCATCTTTATGCTTCTTCGTTGTTTGTTCCGTTTATCGCTAAAATGGGACTGAAAAATCTGGTAATTGCTTCGCCTGATGTTGGCGGTACAAAACGCGCAAATACTTATGCAAAAATGTTGAAAACCGATATGGTTATTTGTCACAAATCGCGGGCAAAAGCCAATGTGGTCGATTCAATGACTTTGATTGGAGACGTGACCGGAAAAGATGTTATCCTGGTTGATGACCTTATTGACACTGCCGGAACCATTGCCAAAGCTGCCGACCTGATGATGCAGAAAGGGGCCAATAGTGTGAGGGCTTTTGCTGCTCATGGGGTCCTTTCAGGAAAAGCTTACGAAAATATTGAGAATTCGGCGCTTACAGAAGTATATTTTACCGACTCTATTCCAGGTAAAAAGGAATCTTCGAAAATTAAATACATTCCAATTGGTGGAGCAATTGGTGAAGCTATCGAAAGAGTTTATAAAAATCAATCAATTAGTTCGTTGTATTACGGTTAATTGTATATATTTGCACCGCTTTTTCCTAAAGCACATGTTATGCATGCTGTTTGCCCTTTCTTCGTAAAGGGAGGACTGAGTACCATAATTCAAAACAATTTAAAAAAGAAAAATGAAGTCAATTTCTATCAAAGGCACAAAACGTGAAGTTGTTGGGAAGAAAGATTCCAAGAAACTGCGTGCCGAAGAATTAGTTCCCGGAGTTCTTTATGGTGGCGAGGAACCCATCCATTTCTATGCTCCTGAAAAAGAATTTAAACCATTGATTTACACACCGAATGTGTACCTGGTTAATCTTGATATTGATGGTACTGTTTATCAGTCTATCATCAAAGATACTCAGTTTCATCCGGTTGAAGAACAATTGCTACATGTTGATTTTCTCCGTACTTCGGAAGAAAAAGACATCAAAATCGAACTTCCAATCAAAATTACAGGTTTCGCTAAAGGTATTCGTAAAGGGGGTAAGCTGAAACAGAATTTGCGTACCCTGAAGGTTAAAGCTCACATTAATGACCTGCCCGATTATATCGAAATCAATGTCGACGAATTGGATCTTGGTCAAACTATTAAAGTTGGTGCTCTTCAGAGGGAAAAAATCGAATTCCTGAATGCAAAAGCAATTCCGATTGTTGCGATTATCGCTACAAGGGCTGCGAAGTCGGCAAAAGCCACCGGTAAAGGATAACCGATAAAATAAGTTTGTCTTGAAATATCTTGTTGCAGGACTTGGAAATCCGGGTACTGAATATGCCAATACCCGGCACAATATAGGATTTAAAATATTGGACGCTCTTACAGATGCGTCCAATATTGTTTTTAGCGATGGACGTTACGGCTGGACAGCCGAATATAAGTTCAAAGGACGGACGTTTGTGCTGCTGAAACCAACCACCTTCATGAATTTAAGTGGCAAAGCGGTAAACTACTGGATGCAGAAGGAAAATATTCCGATCGAAAACCTGCTCGTTGTTGTCGACGATCTTGCGCTACCGCTTGGGTCGCTGCGTTTGCGTGCAAAAGGAAGCGACGCCGGTCACAACGGACTCAAAAATATCACCGAAACACTGGGAAGCCAGGACTATTCACGGCTTCGGTTTGGAATTGGAAATAACTTCCGCCAGGGACAGCAGGTTGACTATGTGCTGGGCGAATGGGATAAAAATGAAAAGCTAGAATTGCCTGCATTGATCGATTCGTCCATTGAAATCATCAAAAGTTTTGGAACCATTGGCGTTCAGCAAACAATGACCAACTTTAACAAGCGAAAATAATTCAGGATAATGGCTGAAGGCATCAGGATTGATAAGTGGCTTTGGGCCGTGCGTCTTTTCAAAACGCGCAGCCAGGCTTCCGAAGAATGCCGGAAAGGAAAAGTCATGATCGGCGGCATGAGCGTAAAACCATCACGCGAGCTGAAAATAGGAGAGGAGATACAGTTGCGTCGCCCTCCCATTGTCAGAAGCTATAAAGTGCTGGGTTTAACCGAAAATCGAATGGCTGCCAAGCTTGTTCCTGATTTTATGCTTGAAATAACCCCTGCATCTGAACTCGAAATTGTAGAAATGCAAAAGAATATGAGTATTTTAGGACGCGATAGGGGTACTGGTCGTCCGACGAAAAAAGAACGTCGCGACCTCGACGATTTCTTCAACTATTAACCTGATTCTGTTATGCTTATAGCGCGCGAAAAACGGAGGACCAACATTGCCGAATATATTCTTTACCTGTGGCAGGTAGAGGATTTGATACGGGCGTGTTCGTTCGACCGGGCTACCATCGAAAAGCAGCTTGTGCAGCAATACCAGGCCGAGCCGGGACTTCAGCAGGAGATTTCGGAGTGGTACACAAATCTTGCGCTCATGATGGAAAAGGAACACCTTCAGGAAAAAGGACACCTTCAGTTTGTTGTAAACCTGATGAACGACTTGAATGAGTTTCACCTGAAAATGCTTGAAGCGAGGAAAGATCAGGTCTATCCCGGACTTTATGCTGTTAACAAAGCTGCTATTGCAGAATTGATTCGGAAATCGGGAAGTGAAACAGGCAATGAGATCGAGGCTTGCCTGAATGCCTTATATGGCTTTATGTTGCTGAAGCTGAAAAATGCGGAGATTTCGGAACAGACCAAGCAAACAATCGAAGGAATCGCCAGAATGACCGGTCATCTTTCTGTTCGCTACATCCAGTTCGAAAACGACGATTTCGAATTTTAAATAAACCGGTCGCGGTCTTTTGCTGCCGGAAGAAAACACGATTCTTTGTTGCCAAACCATTTGTATCTGTTTTGTGCAACCCAACGGTAAAGCTGATCCCGAAATTTTTTAGGCAAAATCCTGAAGATATTGGCAAGCAGGAAAATGCTGCCTAGTTCGCTGCAAATTTTCAGGATGGCATCGCCAAACTGGAATGTTTTCGTTCCGTCAGTCACAATTATGCTTTCCGGCGTTTTCCTCTTCGGATTTTCAGGTAAAGCTTGAAATAGAAATTTCTTCTTCCGGTCTGCTTTCAGGAGAAAATGGACTGCTGAACTGCAAAGCACGCAGATGCCATCGAACTGGATTATAATTTTTTTTTGTTCGTCGCTCACTTGATCGATTTACTGAAATCGGCGATCAGCCCGTCGCGAAGCCAGTTGGCTACAGCCTGGCGGTTATCTGAAATGATAAACCGTTGCTGGTCGCGGTGATGGTTGATGTTGCCCAGTTCAATAAACACCGAAGGAGGAAAGGAGTTTTTGATTACATATAGGTTTCGCTCCGAAACGCTACCGTTGTAGCCCCGGTTGGGCTGGTGCATGGCGTATTTTTGCTCGAAGGTTTGCATGAGGGTGGTTGCCAGTTTTTTTCCCGTGTTGCTGGCTTTGTCGTGGTAGAAAAAGACATCAATATTTTCGCGGATACTGCGCGAGTCGACATGAATGACAACCAGCCGCTGAAATTTTCCCTTGTTTTTCCGGTAAAGATCGTTTACCGCGTTGGTGCTTTGGCGAAGGCGGGCCAACTGGCTCAGTGGTATCTCGCTGCTTGGGAAACAAACTTCGTCTTTATCGGGTGTGAGGTATTGCTCGTCGCGAATTCCGTCGTTTGGGTCGCGGATAATCATGTAAACCGTTGCGCCGCACTCTATCAGGTTGCGGGCCAGCCTCAGTGTCACGTCGTAGGCATATTCGTCTTCGCAAAGCTTGTGCCCGTTCAGCGTGCCAATTGCCCCCGGATCGGGACCGCCGTGGCCACTCATCAGGTAATAAACTGCCCCTGAAAGTTCTTTGCTTTTTTGTGTTATTTCGCGGTATTTCGGCCCAAAAATCTCGTTGATAATTTGCGTCGGGGTACTTTCAATATTTTGCACAGTGGCTTCGGGTTCTTTCACCGAATCCGGTTTTGGAGGCAAAATATATTCGCGTCCTGCAATTAATGTGTTATTTTTACCAAGCTTTGCTTTGTTAAGTTCAATAAATTGATCGAGGTATTCGGCTGGGGAATAGCCATTTTGTTTTAGAACGGAATAAATTCCATCGCCACTTTTGGCCTTAATAGAAATTTTTTCCTGTGCTGATAATTCGAATGCTGCAAAGAGAACTGTTGTTAAGATGATTATTTTTGTGAAACGATTTCTGAGATATTTCGGCATCGTGAATAAAAATATTAGCTGATTTTTTTCAAACGATTTTTAGTCGATTTTGTTTTTATCAGTATTATTAAGCCTAAAGATTTTGATTTTTTTTCAATTCTAAAAATAATTCAATGTGTCGTTTATTCATTGTTTTACCAGTTATTTTATTGTTATTTTCCTGTTCTCCGCATTTGGCTGTAAAGCAGATTGATACCAAAAACACTGCGGTAAATGTGGAAACTGCGGTTCCCGATTCGCTTGTTGAATCCTTTCTGAAGCCATACAGGGACAGCATTGAACGCGATATGTCGAAGTTGGTTTGTGTGAGTGAAACCGCGATTGTGAAAGGGAAGCCTGAGAGTAAACTGTCTAATCTGGTAGCTGATATTTTATTCGATTTTGGTACTAAATATTGTAACTCTAATAATCAGGATTGTTATCCGGATGTTGCGTATGTCAACTATGGTGGTCTGCGTGGGTCGCTCCCCTTGGGAAAAATAACGGTCGGTAATATTTTTGAGTTAATGCCTTTTGAGAATGAAGTCGTTTTGCTCAAAATATCGGGTGGCGCTCTGGAAAAAATGGCCGACAAAATTGCGGCCCGCGGTGGTGAAGGCATTTCAGGAATGAAGCTTGGTATTCGCGACGAAAAAGTGGCATTGCTTCTGGTCGGGGGAAAACCTGTTGATCCGAATGCTTATTACTGGTTGGTGACCAACGATTACGTGGCAAATGGGGGCGACCAAATGACCATGTTTGCCGATCCGGCTGACAGAAAAAATACTCAAATGAAAATTCGGGACTTACTTATTAAGACTTTGAGCGAGCGATATAAAAAAGAAGGGATTATTTCGGTTAAAGAAGACGGGAGGATTTATAATGAGCAATAGAAGAGCTTTTTTGAAACAGGTAGCTGTAGGTGGCAGCGCGGCATCACTCGGGCTTTTACCTAAAGAATTATTTGCTTCAGGTGAATTGGTTAAACTGCGCGTGGTGCACACCAACGATATGCACTACCATCTTGATCCGTTTCCTGAAACTGATGCCGAATACCCGGGACGGGGCGGACTGGTCAGGCTGGCTTCGATCGTTGCCAGATATCGGAAAGAGAATCCTGATATGCTTTTGCTTGATGCCGGCGATATGTTTCAGGGGACACCCTATTTTAATTACTACAAAGGCGATCTGATTGTGAAAATTATGAGCCAGATGGGCTACGATGCCGGTACACTTGGTAATCATGAGTTTGACAATGGCCTTGAAGATATTCTTTCGGCAATACAGGTGGCGCAGTTTCCTATTGTTTCGAGTAACTACGATTTTTCGGATACCATTCTGGCAGGAAAAACAAGCGAATTTCAAATCCTGAAAAAAGCTGGTTTGAAAGTCGGAATCTATGGCCTGGGTATAGAGTTGGATGGTTTGGTCAGTCGCCTGAATTATGGTAAAGCCCGCTATATGAACCCACTTGATGTTGCACTAAAAATGGAGAAAAAACTGAAATTTGAGCACAAATGTGATCTGGTGATTTGCCTGTCGCATCTAGGGTTCTCGTATGAACATGATAAAATAAGCGACACAAAACTTGCGCCCCAGACTCATCATACCGATTTGTTTATTGGCGGGCACACGCATTCTTTTCTCGACAAACCATCTGTTTTTAAAAATGCGGAAGGAAAACCGGTTGTCGTTAATCAGGCAGGCTGGGCTGCACTCGAAATTGGCAAAATCGATTTTATATTCGACCGTTCCGGAAAACTAAAAGGACACACCGCCGAAGTAATCAATCTTTAAAAGAAGGCGTTTGTTAAAATTGATGAAGGCAGATAAAGCAATATTGCTATCACTCGTTTCAGGAATATTGCTTGCTTTTCCGTGGATTTTTAAAGGAACCGGCGTTGTTTTGTTGTTTGCTTTCATTCCATTATTCTTTGCTTCGGACACTTTTAAGGCAATAAGTCCTCAATCGGGACAACCTCGGTTCTCTATGCCTTTTTTTAGTTTTCTTATCTGGAATTTGCTTTCTACCTGGTGGATTGGCTGGGTTTCGGTGTGGGGAATGCTTTTTATTGTCGTTGCCAACTCGTTTTTGCTTGCTGCTGTTTGGTGGGCGGCTGAAATTTTTGCACATAGATTCAATAAGGCTACGGGACTGCTTACGTTACTGGTGTTCTGGCTCTCGTATGAATTTTTGTTATGTCATTGGACAATTCCGTGGCCTTGGCTTTTGCTTGGAAACGGCATGGCCTGGTCGGTTCGTTTCATTCAGTGGTATGAATTTACAGGTGTTGCAGGTGGTACGTCGTGGATTATACTTTGCAATATTGCAGGATTCTTATTTATCCAATTATTCCGAGGAAGTAGAAAAACGGCTTACAGGTGGTTGTTTGTTTTGTTAATTCTCGTTGGTGTGCCAATCCTGATTTCCCTGCGGCTTTTCGCTTTGTCTTCTCGTTCCGGACGTGAAATCACTGTGTCCGTGGTTCAGCCAAATATTGATCCTTATACAGAAAAGTTTGGCACGGTGAGCCAGGAGCAGCAGCTTAAACGTATTTTATCGCTTGCAGAGAAAGAGATTGCTCATTCACCTGAGCTGATCGTCGCTCCGGAAACCTCACTGCCCGAGGTCTGGGAAGATTCGCTCAAATCAACTGGTTCGCCACTTTGGCCACTTATCAATTTTTTATCCAACCAAAAACAAGTATATTTTATTGGAGGAGCACTATCAAAATTCAGATATAGCACGAAATTACCCGAAAGTCCGACTGCCCGAAAGTCAATTGACGGAAACTATT
This sequence comes from Bacteroidota bacterium, assembly GCA_023393265.1. Lineage (GTDB taxonomy): Bacteria > Bacteroidota > Bacteroidia > Bacteroidales > Prolixibacteraceae > Aquipluma. The sequence continues at coordinate 13,642 of JAEWME010000386.1, forward strand.
GGTTCGATATCTACAATTCGGCTATTTGCCTATCCGATTGCGGCAGCGCTCAGCTTTATCACAAAAATATTTTGGTGAATGGTGTCGAGCGAATGCCATTCCAGAAATACTTCTTTTTCCTGAAGAGCCTGAATTTAAATATCGGCGGGACTTCCGGAAGTTTGGGCGAAGGTAATAATCCGGGTATTTTTAGCCTTAATGATTCGCTAAAAATAGGCGCCGTTATTTGCTATGAGTCAGTTTTCGGAGAATATGTTGGCCGATTGGCTGCATCGGACGCTAATTTACTGGTCATTATTACCAATGACGGCTGGTGGAACGAGTCGGCAGGTGTTTGGCAACACTTCGGCTATTCAAAACTGAGAGCCATCGAAACCGGAAAAAATATTGTTAGGTCTGCCAATACAGGTATTTCAGGATTTATTAATTCTCGGGGGGAGGTTATTGAGCTTACAACGCGGGGTGTAGAAACGAGCCTTTCTGCTAAAGTAGAACTCAATAACAAGCAAACATTTTACTCCAGATATGGTGATTGGATTGGGCGAATCTCTGTTTTGATGTCACTTCTTGTTTGTGCTTATTGGCTAATTATCAGTTCTATGTATTCGAAGAAGTAGGGTTGGATGGAGACATAAAAAATCCGCATTAATTCGGTTGTAAAAATCCCAAATGAATAGGATTTGAGTGCCTGACTGATCAAACTTCCATCGGTAGCCGATAGCTACTCACGCAATGCGCTACAAGGCCTGTCTTAGCAATCAAAAGCTTGCTCTGGTAAACTTTTAATGTTGAATTTTCCAAGTTATGAATTAATGCGGACAATATCTTTTGACGTATGTTACAGAACGATTGTTGACTCAAAGATATATGGCTTTCCCTTAATTTGCAAGCGTTTGGGCGGGTTTAATAACATGTATGAAATATCTGGCTGATTCACAGAATAGTTACCGGGTGCAATTTTGAGTAATTATAACTTTTCGGGGGATAGAACGTACAAAAGCGGCGGACTACAAAGCTTCCAGCCCATTTCCTCTTCGTTTTTGATTCTAAAAATACCTTTAAAAACACTATTTTTTTTGATATTTTTGTTTTGGTAAAGCAAAAACTAGTTCTATATTTGCACGCACATTCGCAAAGGCTGAATGCAGTAATAAAAATTACATTTATTGCTAAAAAATAAATTCTGAGATCAGAGTAAAATCGGTTACAAAACCTGGAGAGGTGGGTGAGTGGCTGAAACCAACGGTTTGCTAAACCGTCGTACGGGTCAAACTGTACCGGGGGTTCGAATCCCCCCCTCTCCGCGTTCAGATTTTATTCAAAAAAAATCGGGGCATAGCGCAGTCCGGCTAGCGCACCTGCTTTGGGAGCAGGGGGTCGCAGGTTCGAATCCTGCTACCCCGACAGATTAAAATCCGGGGAATCATTTTTGATTCTCCGGATTTTTGTTTTAATGCCATAGTTTGTCTTCCCGATTTTCACATGGACCTGAGCATATTCATAACTGCTACCGTTTTGATAAAGGCAAAAGTGGGACGCAAGCCCGGTTGGAAGAAAATACGGACATGCTGCTTCAGGAGGGAGTAGCTGCAAATGCCATGTGTTGTCCTACTTCGTACTCTGTCAATTTCCCCGATGAGCTTTACAACTATTACAAAAGCCTCGGATATACTTTTGTGTAGTTTAATCCGGTCGTTGAAACAGATAAGGATGACCCCTCGAATACTGATCAATTTTCTATTTCGGCTGAAGATTATGGCAAATTTCCCGTTCGCATTTTCGATTTATGGCTGGCTGATTTTAAAAATGGCGTACCAACGACATCAGTTCGTCAGTTCGAGTCTGTTTTTCATACGTATGTAGGTCTGGAATGGCCCGAATGTAAGATGATGAAAGAGTGTGCCCCTTATTCGGTTATCGAGCACGATGGTAATGTGTATAGTTGCAATTTCTTTGCTGAACCCAAATGGCGGCTTGGTAATGTTATGAATGACCGTATTATTCACATGCTGAATCCGAAAACTCAGCAAACAAACCCACGATTTTGCGCTTCATATAAAATGTTTTTCCGACATGCCGATGCCACGCTTCGAAAGATGGCCGCGTAATGGAAAGAGCAACAGGCCGTTCAGTTCTAAAGGCAACATTCCGGCGGTGTTTATGGTGCTTTTAACGATTTTTTACCTCGTTAGCTTTTGGTCAAACAGACTACCTGGTGTTGATTCTTTCCTGAGAAATATGTTGATGTGACGCTTGTTAATAATTTTAAACGACATTGCTGGCTTGCTAATTAGCGGGGTTCTTTTTTGCTTATTTAATCTTATTTGTTGAAATTGCAGGCTCAAACAGTGAACAAAATTTACTGTTTTTGATGGACTTAGATGAATCATTTATTTCTGTCAAAAAAATTAAGACCTAACCATTTAAACTATGACTTTAGCAAAAAAAGCGCTGGCAGTTATTAGCCTCATGTTTGCGGCTACCTCCTTTACAAGTTATCAGGCGTTTTCTTCTGAGCCTGACCAATCTTCCAAAAACAATTCTTTCCCGGTTTCTGTCTGGATAACCGATCCTTCACAAAATATTCTCTTCAGTGAACAGCAGGTACAATCTACTGATGATTCAGTAAGCACAGTCATCGAAATCCATCCAGAACAGAAGTTTCAGCAGATTGATGGATTTGGCTGGTGCCTGACCGGCGGAAGCGCCACGCTTATACACAAAATGTCGCCTGATCGAAGGGCCACTCTTTTGAAAGAGCTTTTTGCAACAAACGACAACAACATTGGCGGAAGTTATCTGCGCATTAGCATTGGTGCTTCCGATTTAAGCGACCATGTGTTTACATACAACGACCTGCCTTCAGGAGAAACAGACCCGGAGATGAAAAAATTCAGTATTGAACATGAAAAAGAAGATTTGATTCCGGTTCTGAAGGAAATTCTGGCCATTAATCCTGAAATAAAAATTTTGGGCTCGCCCTGGTCGCCGCCAACCTGGATGAAAACCAACAACAATTCGAAAGGTGGCAGCCTGAAGCCTGAATGGTACGATGCCTATGCCAACTATTTTGTGAAGTATATCCAGTCGATGGCTGCTGAAGGAATCACGATAGACGCGATTACGGTGCAAAATGAACCTTTGCATCCCGGCAATAATCCAAGTTTACTGATGCCGGCAGAAGAACAGTCCGCTTTTATTAAGCGTAGTCTTGGCCCGGCATTCAGTAAATCAAAAATTGATACCAAAATCATTGTATACGATCACAATGCCGACAGACCCGATTATCCTTTGACGATTTTTCGCGATCGGGATGCTGCACAATACGTCGATGGCTCAGCATTTCATCTGTATAACGGAAAGATTGAAGCCCTTTCGGAAGTGCACAATGCTTTTCCGGAGAAGAACCTTTATTTTACAGAACAATGGGTGGGCGCTCCCGGAAACCTGGCTGCCGACCTGATGTGGCACACGCAAAACCTCACGATTGGAGCTACCCGAAACTGGTGCCGGGTGGTTCTTGAATGGAACCTGGCTGCCGACCCCGATTATAATCCGCATACGATGGGAGGATGTACCGAATGTCTGGGTGCCGTGACGATTGATGGCGATCGTTTTACACGTAATCCGGCCTACTACATCATTGCACATGCGTCAAACTTTGTCAGGCCCGGTTCGGTTCGTATCGACTCAAATATGGCGAAGGGACGTGATAATGTAGCCTTCAATACTCCAGATGGAAAAATCGTTTTAATTGTTGCAAATAGCGCTCAAAAGCAGTGCAGTTTCGTGGCAAAGACCGGCGATAAAGAATTTTCTGCGACACTTAATCCCGGTGTTGTCGCAACTTTTGTCTGGTAACAGAACATCAAATATTTTTTTAACATTTAACAAAAACTAACTCAAATGAAACTAAGTCTTTTCGTGATTTTACTGGTTTTGTATTCCGGCGTTTTTGCTGCAACAAAACCCTCAAAATCGGTTTACACGAAAAAGCCCGCCGATCCGGAGGCGGTGTTTTTTACGCCCGAGAATTTTAAGTTCAGGGCCGATGGTAAAACCGATGTGTCTGAAGCGCTGCAACAGGCAATCAACCAGGTAAAAACCGAACAAAATTTCGGTGTATTATTTATTCCTGAAGGGAAATACCTGATCAGCAAAACGATTTATGTACCTGGTGCAGTGCGTTTGATTGGATATGGCGCAAACCGACCTGAGATTATTCTGGGCAGGAACACGCCCGGTTTTCAGGAGGAACAAAACTACATGATCTGGTTTACCGGAGGATTGGTAACTGCCGATCGAAAGCCTGGTGATGCCGGTGCCGGAACTTTTTACAGCGCTATTTCTAACATCGATCTGCGTATCGAAAGCGGCAACCCAAAAGCAATTGCTTTACGAACTCATTTTGCGCAACATGGCTTTGTGAACCACTGCGACATCCATATTGGCAATGGCTTTGCCGGAGTTTACGATCTTGGAAACGAGATGGAAGATGTTTGCTTCCATGGCGGCGAATACGGGATTTCAACTTCGCGCACATCGCCCGGCTGGCCCATGATGATGGTTGATTTGTACTTCGAAGGGCAGCGCAAGGCTGGCATCATTTCGCGCAACACGGGGATGACCATTGTGAATATGCACATCAAAAATGCACCGGTTGGCGTCGAGCTTCAGGAAGACGTTGCCGACAGGCTGTACATTGAAAGAAGCCTTTTTGAAAATGTTGGGAAATCGATTGCAATCGGTGTTGGTGATAATGCCACCAACCAGATGAACCTGGTGGCTGTCGACTGCAAAAATGTGCCGGTCGTTGCCTATTTCACTAAAACAGGAAAGAGTATCGAAGCCAGTGATAAAATTTATCGAATCAAAGATTTTACTTATGGCCTGACGATGAAAGATATGACCGACAATTCGGAATACCGGACCATTTGTGAGACCGAACCGCTAGCTACGGTTCCTGTTGCTTTGACTCCTGACCTTCCCAAATTGCCGCCTATGGAAACCTGGGTCAGCGTGAGGGATTTCGGAGCAAAAGGAGACGGCGAAACCGACGACACCAAAGCCTTTCAGGAGGCCATTGCCAAAAGCAAAAATATTTACGTGCCCACTGGTTGGTACCGTATTACCGAAACCCTGAAAATGGCACCAGGAACAAAACTCATCGGTTTTCATCCGTTTGCCACGCAATTGCTCCTGAAAGAAAGCGAACCTGCTTTTTCCGGGTTCGGGGCACCAGCGCCAATTCTTGAATCGTCGAAAGGAGGCGACGACATGCTCAACGGAATCGGGCTGAACACAGGCGGATACAACTACCGTGCAGTTGGCCTGAAATGGATGGCAGGCGCGAAGTCGTATGTAAACGATGTGAAGTTTGTGGGCGGACATGGCACTATGCAGAAACCCGGTACGCCGCACGAACAGGGCGACCGTCGCCGTTTTGAGCGCAAAATCAGTTCGCCTTCCGCTCCTGAAAATGCGGTAGGAATGGACCTTGCCTGGGATAACCAGTACTGGAGCCTTTGGGTGACCAATGGTGGCGGTGGCACATTTAAAGATATCTGGACTGCCAGCACGTATGCCGGAACCGGATTTTATGTGAGCAATACAGCCACGCCTTCGCGCGTTTACGCCATGTCGCTCGAACATCACGTCCGTGCCGAATGCAGGCTGAACGGCGTATCGAACTGGAAATTTTGTGCCTTCCAGTTCGAAGAAGAAAGCCGCGAAGGAAAAGATTGTCAGTCGGTGGAGATGGACAACTGCAGCAACCTTCAGTTTTCCAATTTCTGGATGTACCGTGTCATCCGGGTGAATACACCGCGCCATTGGGGCATTAAAATGTCGAACTGCGAAAACATCGAATTCCGCAACATGCGCAACTGGACTCAGGTGTTGCATGTGCCGGAACTCACTGTTTACGATATGAACAAAAATCTCGCTGTTTATCCCTGGGATTTTGCCCGCGCAACCGTGACTGGAAAAGAAGCAACGAAGAAAACAGAATCAGGAAAAATTGGCGAAGCCGAAAAGCTGGCCTTTGGTTTCGAATTTGCAACCGGCGCTGTGGCCGACAGCAAAGGAAATGTATATTTCTGCGAAAACCGCCTGAAGAAAATTTATAAATGGTCAGCCGAAACCAATACAGTTTCACTTTATGCCGACTACCCGTTCAAGCCTTTTTCGCTGGCTGTTGACACCAAAGACAACCTGATTGTGATTTGCCGCTACGATCCGCAGCCGGGACTGATGGTTGACGGGAAGCAGGAGACCGTACCGCAGCTTCCGGATGATAACCCTTGGTACAGCGGCTGGGGAAACGGTGGCTGGGCAGCTTTGGCATATTGCATTGCTCCGGATAAAACCGACGACATGCAGCCCTTGAAAAGGATACCGACTGCTGATGCGAAAAACATAAAAAGGGTGATTTATCCCACCCACCGCTGGCGCGACAATTTCGGGAAGGTTGCAACCGGCATGCCCGAAACCAGTTTTATTGCTCCTGATGGTGTCACCATCATTCCTGAAACCTACGATTTGGGACGTTCGGTGGAATTGATGGCTGTAGCGCCCGGACAAGCGCAACCGGTATTTATGACACACGAAGATCCCAAAATAACTTATAGGTTTGATGTTTCAGCCGACGGTCGGCTGACCAACATGCGCAAAGCTTTTGCCCGCGGCGAATACGGATCGGTAACTGATACCGACGGAACCTTGTACCTTGCCGAAGGGCAGATTTTCGTATTCGATAAAGATGGAAACGAAAAGACTCGCCTGAACCTCGACGAACGGCCGATTTCGCTTGCCATTGGAGGAAAAGATAAAAATGAACTTTTTGTGACGACCAGCACTTCGCTGTATAAAATCCGAATCAAATAAAACCTAAACGCATGACAAAAAATAATTTCCAGTCAGTTTGCCTGTCGCTCCTGATTATCCTTGTTCCAGCTTTTCTGAAAGCCGAAGAAGGTGCCAAAATTGTGGAGAAAAATGGCAAGTTCGAATTGTATGTTGATGGTGTGAAAACCTACATCAAAGGGGTGGGTGGCACCAATAAAATAGACTTGGCTGCTCAAAACGGCGCAAACGCTTTTCGCACCTGGGGCGGACGGGTGGAGTCGATCAAACGCGACATCGAACTGGCCAAAGCCAACCACATGTATATCATGCAGGGTATCGGCCTGACCAAAGACCGCAAGGCGTATTACGACGAAACCTATAAAAATAAACTTCGCGAAGAAGTCCGTCTGCTGGCCGAAACGTTCAAAGATGATCCGAATATTCTGGTTTGGGGAATAGGCAACGAGATCGATCACGAAGAAAAAGCCGACATTGGTGCGGCATGGAAATTTGTGGATGAACTGGCGCAAATCATCAAGTCGATCGACAAACGTCACCTGGTTTCTACCGTCATTACCCATAATCCGAGAGCGCTTGATTCAATCGCTGTTTACACCTCGCACCTCGATTTGGTGGGAATCAACAGCTACGGTGCCATTGGCGGCCTGACAGCTATGGTTGCCAAATCGAAGTACAAAGGCGCTTACATGGTTACAGAATGGGGCCCGACGGGTTTCTGGGAAACAACCAAAACAAGCTGGAAAGCGCCTATCGAACAAACCAGCGAAGAAAAACGTGTGGTTTACGAGAACCGCTACAATAATTATATTCTGGGTTCCGATCGTTGCCTCGGCTCGTTCGTTTTCCTGTGGGGACAAAAAGAAGAGCGTACGCCAACCTGGTTCAGTATGTTTGTCGAAAACAATGTTCCCGGACTGCCACTGAAAGGGGAGAAGACGCCGATGGTGGAGGCTATGGAGCGCGTTTGGAAAGGTACGCCGCTAAAGCAAACAGCACCTGTAATTGCTAAAATGACGATCGACGGCAAAACGGCTATTGAAAGTGCAACGGCGGTAGCCGGTCAGTCATTTACCGGTGAAGTGGCGGTAACCGACAAAGAAAATGATCAGCTTACTTTTGTCTGGGAAATCCTGAAAGAAGCTTCTGTACTCGGAAGCGGCGGTTCTTTCGAGCCGCGGCCCGAGCGGGTGGGCGAAGTGGCAACGACTACCTCAAACTCCTTCAAAACCTCGGTTGCAGAACCCGGAAATTACCGCCTGTATGTGTATGTACTCGACCATACTGGCTTCGTTTCAACTGCCAATGTTCCGTTTCAAATAACCAAATAACCAACCAACGTGAAGAAATTAAATCTGCTACTCATTTTGTTTGCTGTCGCTTTCGGTCTCGAAACTTATGCAGCAACACCCAAAAGTATTTCGTTTTACACCCAGAAACCCGATGATTCGGAGGCGCTTTATTTTACGCCTGAAAATTTCAAGATTACAGCCGATGGCAAAACCGACGTTTCCGACCAGCTACAGGCTGCCATCAACCAGGTAAAAACCGAACGCAATTTCGGGATACTTTTTATTCCAGAAGGAACTTATCTCATTTCGAAAACCATTTACATTCCCGGAGCAATCCGTGTAATTGGATATGGCAAAACTCGCCCGGTCATTATCCTGAAGAAAAACTCGCCCGGATTTCAGGAGGTAAATGAAAAAGACAAAGGAAAAGCCTCTTACATGTTCTGGTTTACCAGTAGCGCGGTTGAACCCGGTCGTGGTATCAACGATGCAGGTGCCGGAACTTTTTACAGCGCACTTTCGAATGTCGACCTGAAAATTGAAGATGGTAATCCGCAGGCTGTGGCGCTGAGAACGCATTTTGCGCAACACAGCTACGTGGCCCATTGCGACATTCAGATCGGTAAAGGAAAAGCCGGTTTGTTTGATGTGGGCAACTTCATGGAAGACCTTCGTTTCTTTGGTGGCGACTACGGAATTTATACCACCAAATCGTCGCCCGGCTGGCAGTTCATGATGATGGATACCTATTTCGAAGGACAGCGAAAAGCTGCCATTAAAACACAGGAAGCTGGTTTTACAATTGTGCGCATGCAGGCCAAAAATGTGCCTTCAGCCATTGCCGTTGACGACAACTACTGGGAAAAACTCTTCATGGAAGATTGTCGTTTCGAGAATATTTCCGGTCCGGCCATCGTGGTAGCCAACGAAGGGAATGCCAATGCACAATACAAC
>JAEWME010000424.1 GCA_023393265.1 Bacteroidota bacterium
GATTAAAGATGGACTTGTAAAAGTTAGAAAAAATCAGAGAAGAGTGAAGCCGCGTTTTCGACCACTGAACATCATTAAGTATGCAGCATTTATATTGGTGGCATTGTTCTCCGGCTATCTGATCGGAACTGTTCATTTTAATGATGAAATTGCTATGAATGAGGTGTTTGTGCCAAATGGGAACAGATCTTCTATTCTATTGCCTGATAGTACCAAAGTTTGGATAAGTAACGGTACAAAAATAACCTATCCTGAAAAATTTATAGGGAAAAACCGTATCGTTGAACTCGAAGGTGAAGGATTTTTTAATGTGACTCATGACGCAGCTCACCCGTTCATCTTAAAAATTGGCGAAAACCGGATTCAGGTTTTAGGGACAAAGTTTGCAGTAGTGGCTTACCCTAATGACAAATTAATAAAGGCTGAACTTGTTTCAGGACAAATTCGATTTGACGTAAAACAAAATGGGCAGGCAGATAAATATCAGTCTTACATATTGACGCCTTCGCAAAGCCTTGTTTTTGATAAATCTTCAGGCAAAGTGACGGAATCGAAAATATCTGACAATTTTTATAATTATTGGGTGAACGGGGTTTATCAGTTCAGAGACGAGGCATTTGAAGAGCTTGCAAAAAAGATTGAACGGATTTATAATGTCAGAGTCACATTTGAAGATGAAGAGTTGAAGAAACGATTATTCAGTGGAAGTTTGAGCGTTAATGACAACATATTTACGCTATTGAAGGTGTTTGAACATGCGACTAAAGAACCTTTTATTTATACCTACAAAGGAAACCATATTTATATTAAAAAGAAATATTAACTAAACCTAACGAAAAAAAAGCCTATGTATTAAAAAACCACTAAAAATTTAAACGGGGTATGCCTGCCAGCAACCCCGCTTATTATGGAAACAACATCATGTTTCCCAATTAAAAACCAATAAAAGTCGTCAAACTTTATTTATCAATTCTTAACAGGGTAAATTTATGGAAAAAACTAACGTGTACCACGGGAAGTTCAAACTTCTCTGTGTGGAAAAATTTATTAGAGTTATGAAAATTACATCCTTTCTTCTCTTGATCGCTTTCGTTCAGGTTTCTGCTGCGACATATTCGCAGTCTTCAAAATTTAACCTGAATTATCAAAATGTAAAACTCTCCGATTTATTAGACAACATTGAAAGGTCCAGTGAATGCAGATTTTTCTATGATAGTCAGGCGGTTGATTTATCAAAGACCGTAAGTATAAATTCTAAGGATTCCAATCTTGAGGAAGTATTAAATAAAATATTGGGTCCTAATTTAACCTATGAGATAGTCAGTAATAATATTGTAGTAATAAAAAGCACCAAAGATGGTGTCATTGGAGTTTCAGAGTCCCAGCAACCTGTCACTATTTCTGGCCGAGTGACAGATTCGGCCGGCTTACCCTTGCCAGGTGTAACAGTGGTAATCAAAGGTACTACAAAAGGCACCCTCACAGGTGCTGATGGAAGCTATGCCCTTCCTGGTGTGACATCCGATGCCGTACTCATGTTTTCATTTGTAGGAATGAAAACTCAGGAAGTTGCCGTTTCCGGCAAGAACACTATAAATGTAACTATGATAGCAGAAGCTGTTGGAATCGAAGAGGTTGTTGCTATTGGTTATGGAAGACAACAAAAAAGAGAAGTCACAGGCTCGATCGTTAGTATAACAGAAAAAGATTATAACAATGGGGTAACACAAAATGCCTTTGATTTAATGAAAGGCAGAGTAGCTGGGTTATCGATTACATCCGGAAGTGGAGACGTTACGAGTGACAAAACAATAAGACTTCGAGGAACATCATCACTTTCTGGAAGCAGCCAGCCTTTTATTGTAATTGATGGCATCCCCGGAATGGACATATCTTCTGTTGCACCCCAAGACATAGAGTCGATCAGTGTTTTAAAAGATGCATCTGCAGCAGCTATATATGGTTCCAGATCGGCCTCTGGAGTGATTCTAATAACAACTAAACATGGTAAAAATAACGAGAGTCATGTAGAATACAATGGTTATATAGCTACAAGCACAGTAACAAATGTTCCGGACTTATTAAATGCCGATGAATGGAGAAAGTATTGTAAAAGTAATAACATTGACATAGGAGGACTAGATTTAGGTGCAGACACTGATTGGTTTGATCAGCTCCTGAGAACAGGAATAAGTCAGAACCATGATATTTCTATGTCGGGTGGAGGAAAATCAAGTAATTACAGAGCTTCGATATCATATCTAGATCAGAAAGGTGTTGCTAAAGACAATGAAATACAGAAATATAATGCGAGGTTGACGTTTAATCAGAAAGCCTTAAATAACAAGCTTAATCTTATATTTACTGCTGGTTTTAATGTGAAGGATTATTCTCCGACAGATACTCGAAATTTTGTGCTCGCTTACAATATGATACCCGTGGTTCCAGTGAAAATGTCTGATGGAACTTGGTATGACACACAAGAATTTGATCAAGGTAATCCAGTTCGGAATATTGAATACAATAAAAATGATAATAAGAACAACCTTTTCTTTGGCAATGTAAGTACAGAGGTTGACTTGTTCAAAGGGCTTAAAGCAGGACTCAAGCTTCATAAGCAAAGGAGTAATGGCGATGTCGGTACATATTATAATTCTGAAACAGAGAGAGGACGTAACGACCATGGTTTTGCGGAAAGGGAAAATTGGACGGACGATAAACAATTACTTGAAGCAACCGCTACTTATGAGACAGCTATTGATAATCATAAAATTGGCTTTTTGGCTGGGTATTCTTATGAAGAGAATTATCATCAATTTTCTGGAGCCCAAAATCGACAATTCGCAACTGATTATTTTGGATACAATAACCTTGGTGCAGGAGAGAATCTGCTTCCATCAGATGTATGGTCGGGAAAAAACATGAATAAATTGGTCTCTTTCTTTGGAAGAGCAAATTACAATTATTTGATGAAGTACATTTTAACTTTAACTATACGTAGAGATGGCTCATCAAAGTTTGGGATCAATCACAAATGGGCAACTTTTCCAACAATATCAGCAGCATGGAGAATTAACGAAGAATCGTTCATGAAATCAGCTACTTATATCGACGATTTGAAGTTGAGGATTGGTTATGGAATAACTGGAAATCAAGATGGTATTGATCCATATAGTTCTATAGAATTATATGGAATTTCCGGGCAGTATTATGACAATGGGAAATGGTATAATGCATATCAGGTAAACCAGAATGCAAATCCCAATTTAAAATGGGAAGAAACTTCCATGTTTAATATTGGAATGGACTTTAGCTTTTTTAATAATCGGATTAATGGGACTTTTGAATATTATGATAAAACAACTAGGGATTTATTATATACCTATCAAGTACCTGTTCCCCCATATCTTTATCCTACACTCTTAGCAAACGTTGGCTCAATGTCTAACAAAGGAATAGAATTTCTTGTGAGTGGGGATATTATCAGAAAAGGGAGTTTTAGGTGGACCGCTTCATTGAATTTATCTCATAATAATAATAAGGTCGTCAGCCTTTCTAATGATGAGTTTGCCACGGAGTCTATCAAAACCGGAGATCGTGATATCCGAGGAAGCGATCATATCACAACCCACATAATTGAAGAAGGTAGAGCGGTTGGAACTTTCTATGGATGGAAATTTAAAGAATTAGATGCAAATGGAAAATTTGTATTTGACGATATGATTGATGGTAAACCAGGTTTGACAGATGACGATCGTACCTATATTGGTAATGCCCAACCAAAATTATTATATGGAATTTCAAATTATCTTAGTTATAAAAATTGGGAAGCCAGTTTCTTTTTTAGGGGTGTTTCAGGTAACGATATTCTAAATCTGCCCAGAATGGTTTTTGGATCAACTCAACAGTTACCAGGAGCAAACGCCTTGAGAAGTTCGGTTACAAGTGGAGTAAATGATAATCCTAGATATAGTGATTATTACATTGAGAAAGGTTCTTTTCTTAAGCTTGATAACCTGATGATTGCCTATAATTTTAATACAAAAGGATATTTAGGAATATCAAAATGCCGTGTCTACTTAACCGGTCAAAATATCTTTACACTTACTAATTATTCGGGACTTGATCCCGAGATCAATTTAGATGGCCTAAGTCCGGGGGTTGAAGAGTCGACCTACTACCCAAAATCAAGAAGTTTTTCTGTTGGTGTTAATCTTAATTTTTAATTCAAGTAGATATGAAAATAAAAGTTTTTAATAAGATATTGGGGGTGCTTGTTATGATTCTAGCTTTCAGTAATTGCACCCAATTAGATGAAGATGTATATGATACATTACCTGTGTCGAAGTATGGTAGTAGTGAAAAGCAAATTAACTCATTAATTGCTCCAATATACAGGTCACTAAAAGAGGCATGGCCAAGTAATTTCTTTCTGTTAAGTGATTTATCTTCAGATATGGCAATAATCCCTACCAAGAAAGGCGGAGACTATTGGGACGGAGGAATCTATAAAGAGCTTAGATTTCATACCTGGACTCCTAATAATAGCAGGTTCAAAAATTCATACAATGGCGCTACCAGAGGAATTTCAGTCTGTAACAAAATATATAGTTTAGTTGAAGAAAATCCTAATGTTGCCAACAAGGAACAAGTTTTAGCTGAGATAAGGGGGGTACGAGCTTATTGGTATTATTTGTTAATGGATAATTTTGGAAATGTTCCTATCGTAACAGATTTTAATGATATAAGTTTACCAAAAACAAGTTCAAGAAAAGAAGTGTATAAATTTATTCTTTCTGAACTGGAAGAGATTAAAGATATTGTAAGGTCAGATGTTTCTAGTTCTAGCTATGGCAAAGTAACAAAGGGATTTGTATATACACTGATGGCTAAAATGTATCTTAATGCAATGGTTTGGAATCCTGATGATGGCGCTAAGTGGCAGGAATGTATTGATGCCTGTGATGTTGTAATGAATCTTGATTATGTACTTGAGCCTAATTGGAAAATAAATTTTGCAATTCATAATGAAGTTTCAAAAGAGATAATATTTCCGATCGTATTTAGCACAGCAGATGAAGGAAACCAAATGTTAAACAGAACAATGCATTATCTTGATCCAATTGCATTAGAAGTTAATACCGAAGGATGGAATGGCGTATGTGCTATGCCTGACTATGTCAAATCATATGACCAGGACGATAAACGTCTGGAATGGTCTTTTTTGATAGGTCCAATGATTAACCCTAATACAGGAGAGGTACTCATAACTGCCCATAATAGGCCTTTGATTCATACTGTTGATGTGACGATGAAATATAGCATCGATGAAGATGGATGGGGGCAAACTGAGCAGGAAGATGGTGCCCGTTGCAAAAAATGGGAAATAGAAAAGGGATTAAATGGCGATGCCGAGAATGATTTTGCGATATTCAGATTAGCTGACATCTATTTGATGAAGGCAGAAGCCTTGGTGAGATTGGGTATAAATAATGAAGAGGCTACGAGTTTAGTAAATCAAGTTAGAAGCAGAGCATTTGACGATTCGTCAAAACTTAAATCTAGTGTTACTTTGGATGATATCTACCGGGAAAGAAGGTATGAATTTGCATGGGAAATGCATTCTCGGCAAGATCAAATTCGGTTTGGTACATTCTTGAATGAGATACCAGGTTGGAAAAAGGCTTCTCCTGAAAAGTGTTTACTATTTCCAATCCCAACAACTGCACTTGATGCAAATCCTAATTTGGTACAAAACCCAGGATATTAGCTCGAAGTATTGATTTGGGTTTGCTAAATGTAGTCTTTAGTTTATTTACCCAGCTTTGATGTCGAGGGAGTTAAAACAACTTTTTCACTTTGCTCCTTGCAAACACGAATGAGATGTAAGATCACCCTTTCCAGAAGTGAAAAAAACTAATCAAGTAGTCTGAATACTCGACTACTTGATTAGTATCATCACTATTGTCCCATTAAAATTGGGACGTTATTAATATTAAACAAATTTGGCTCATTAAGCCTAAAACGTTCTTTGTCATTTTGAAATTTAGTTCTCTCAAAGAGGCCTCGAAGATGAGTTTTATC
>JAEWME010000425.1 GCA_023393265.1 Bacteroidota bacterium
TTCTTTGCCCTGGTTAATCCTGCCTCGACCATTGCAAAACCAGCCTGCATGAACATAACAAGGAAGCCGGTTATCAGCACCCACATCATATTAATTGCAATTTTGTTGTGGCCTGCGAAATCGGCGACTTCGCCAATTGTTGGTTCTCCTGGATTAGCGGCTATAATCTCCGACTTGTTTCCTGTATTGGCTCCCGAAGGGTCAACTGATCTTTCGGCAAATGCAGTGTTGTTGAATACGATAATGCTCAGGAATGCAACTACAATACAGAAGAGTAAAAAATATATATTTTTCATGAGTATGAATTTTAATGTTATAAAACTGATTACTTACCATCTTCTCCCTTGAGTGAGTCCTCTCCGCTAACACGGGTTCTGATTTTCCAGGCCTCGTCGACCGGGGTGACAAAAATGCGTCCGTCTCCAATTTCGCCAGTAAAGGCTGTGTCGAGGATGCAGTCAACTGTTTTTCGAACATTCACATCGCGGACAACGATGCTCAACGCCCTTCTTGAAATATAAGCGGTATCGTAAACAGTGCCCCGGTAAGAACGATCTGCTTTCTTTATTTCATTTCCGATTCCAATGACATCGGTATAGGTGAAAAAGTCTATGTCTATCCGGTTTAAAGCGTCTTTTACTTCTTCAAATTTTGAAGTTCTAATGATTGCTTCTATCTTTTTCATGTTGTTGTAGAATGAGTTGTTGCTGATTGATAATTGGACAGGAAGAATCTTTCCGGAAAAATTATCCTGTCTGTATTATTGATGTAATCACAAAATGAGACAAACGGCATTGCTTCCTGTCTTCAGTGAAGGCAAGCAAATTCCAGGTCGGGGTTTCAGTTTGTTGTTGCGGAGCTGATCAGTATAAACGGCAACAAACAAATGAAATCCGATAAAATTTTGTCTGAATTTTGAGTGTAATGGTTGAAAGTGGCTATCTGCATGGCTATGCAGATACAGGTGTTTTGTCGGTCAAAAACTACGTGACAGATTAAATCTGCCTTCATTTTGCCGCGAGGCTTGAAGATGCTCCGTATTACGATCCGTGCCAGAGGTTTTTCTTGCCGGAAATTGAATCAAGAGCATTGAGGCTCCCATGTAATCCATAATTGATTCCATTCATGACCGGACGAAGAAAAACAATTGATTTAACTTTGCTTTTCATAACGATTAATTTAGGATTCCACTTATCTAAAAACTCACTTTTGTAGTCTAATTTTTCATTAGATTAAGTCAGAATTTTATCGTCCTATGAATGTATTGATGCTTGTGTGAATTTAGTTATTTTATGAAAGTATAGTGTGTTTTTATGGGGTTTGTTTTAGAAATATACAAATAATTAATATTGGTTTGTTTGTTTTTGTGGGGTGTGTCGTGTAAAAATAAAAAAAAAGAGACCTGTCCCCCAACAGGCCTCTTCGGTAAAAGCAACAAATTTAATTGTTGAAGAAAATATCAGTTGTAAGCGCTTTCTCCGTGTTCGTAAATATCCAAACCTTCTTCTTCGATTCGTTTTGGTACGCGCAATCCGACTGTCTTTTTCAGGACAAAGAAAAGGATGAAGCCCATTGCCAATGCCCATGCTGCTGATGCCACAACACCAATC
This sequence comes from Bacteroidota bacterium, assembly GCA_023393265.1. Classification (GTDB taxonomy): domain Bacteria; phylum Bacteroidota; class Bacteroidia; order Bacteroidales; family Prolixibacteraceae; genus Aquipluma. The sequence goes on from JAEWME010000425.1 coordinate 1,611, forward strand.
ACCTGGGAAACTAATTGTGCTGAACCACCACCGTAAAATAGTCCGGTTTCTTTAGCGAAGAAACCAACCATTAAAGTTCCGAAGGCACCACAAATACCATGAACTGATACTGCACCTACCGGGTCGTCAATCTTTAATATATTATCGAAGAATGTTACTGAATAAACCAATACAATACCGGCGAGGCCACCAATAATGAGCGCACCTCCATCAGAAACAAGGTCGCAACCTGCGGTGATGGCAACAAGTCCGGCCAAAGCACCGTTCAGCGCGAAGCTCAAACTTGGCTTTCCAAAGCGGATCCAGCTTAGCAATAGGGCTGTTACTGTTCCGGCTGCACCGGCAAGGTTGGTTGTTACAAAGATGTGAGATATGGCAGTGGCGTTTGCAGAACCAGATGCAGCCAACTGTGAACCAGGGTTAAATCCGAACCAGCCAAGCCAGAGGATAAACACACCGAGTGCACCATAAGGAATGTTGTGTCCGGGGATAGCATTGACTTTCGCACCACTGTATTTTCCAATGCGCGGTCCTAGTGTTATTGCTCCGGTTAATGCAAGCATGCCACCAACCATGTGAACAACTGTCGATCCTGCGAAATCGTGGAACGGAGTTGCCATTTGTGCTAACCAGCCACCACCCCAGGTCCAGTGACCAGATATCGGGTAAATAACCAGTGATATAAAAAATGAATAGATTAGGTAAGATTTAAATTCAGTACGTTCGGCCATTGCTCCTGAAACAATAGTCGCTGCTGTTGCTGCGAAAACGGTTTGGAAAATAAGGAAAGCTTCGATCGGAACGCCGCCACTCCAAATGCTTTCATTGTAAACGGCGGGAGTTCCCATAAAACCTCCAGCCATATCAGTGCCGAACATCAGACTGAAACCAACTGCCCAGAAAATGATAGCGCCAATGGCAAAGTCCATGAGGTTTTTATACAGAATATTGACAGTGTTTTTCGAGCGGGTGAATCCGGCTTCAACAAAGGCGAAACCAGCCTGCATGAAGAATACCAGCGCAGCAGTAATGAGTACCCAGACGGTATCGATCGAGCGGGCCATGTCGGCCGCAGATGTTGCTAAACTATTGAGTGTAATTTCGTCCATGATTGTAATTTTTTGGTTTTTTAAATCTCTTTTCCCTTGATAAATAATGCTTCATCCCCGAATTCACCGGTGCGAATGCGATATGATTCGTCGATAGTCGAGATAAAAATCTTTCCGTCACCAATTTCTCCAGTTCTGCCAGCTTTCATGATGGCGAGTACTGTTTTTTCCACGTTTTTGTCGCGAACAATGATGGAGAGAATTGTTCGTTCAATGGTGCTTGTGTCATAAACTACACCGCGGTAAACACGGCCTTCCCTTGTTTGACCAATACCACGAACATCCCAAAAGGAGAAGAATTCGATACCTGCTTCATTGAGGGCTTCTTTCACCTCTTCGAACTTGGTTTTACGTATAATTGCTTCAATCTTTTTCATATAATATCTTTTTGGTGTTAAAATTCTAAGTGTTAAATGGCTTCGTTTACAGCGAGAAACCTACAACCATGAACATCTGATTCTTTTCAGGATTGAAAATGACCTGACCTGTTACAGGGATTGAGAAGCTGTCAGATATTTTGATTTCTTTGCTGGTTCCCAAAGCGATATTACATACGTTGAAGTTTCCATCAGAAGTATGCCATCCGTCACCTGCACCAACTGTTAAACTGAAATTTTTGAATGCGTAGCTTGCCTGGAAATATTTATCGCCTCCGGCAGAAGCGGCAACTGAAGCTTCATTTAAGATGTAGTTTGCGCTTAAGCTCAGACCTCCAATGGCATATCCTGCGTTGATTTCAACTGCATTGGTTGAGTCGGCAGTGAAAGAACCACCTGCTCTCGGATAATAATAGTCGGTCACGCCGATGCTTAATCCGTTTTCGAAAGCAAAAGAGATGTACGGATCTGCTTCTGCATAACCCGAAGCGTCAAATGAGCCCCAAACTCCGGCGGTGAATACACCTTTTGTGAATTTTACTGATGGCTGGAAGGCTGGGCCAGTACCTAAAACTGATCCTCTCCATACGTAATTACTGTAAAAATCGGCTCCGGCAGAAAATGGAGAACTTTTTTCTTCTTCCTGAGCTGTTGCTTTTAATGAGCAAATTGCAAGAATCGCAAAAACAATGAGGGTAATTTCCTTTTTCATGTTACTAAATTTTAGGGTTCGACTTTGTTATTTAAAAACTTTTTCTGTTGTCTTTGATATTTTGTGGGGGGGTTATCATGAAAAATATGTCATTTTTTAACCAAGTCCCTTTGTTTTTATCTCTGCGATCAAAAGTATTGATATTTTCAAAAAATCAAATATTGAAAAATGGGGTATTGTATAAATTAAGGATAAATTAACAAACAAATTGATTAAAAATAAGGGATATTAGTGGAAAAAAGAATAAAAATATCAGATAAACTATCAAAAAATCAGGGGTATCTTTTGATTTATTCTAAAAATGGATGAGATTTTTTGTGCTATAATGTGATGATTATCAAATAGTCTACTATTGGGCTTTTAAATTTCAAAATGCTTTAAAATTTATACTTATATTGGAATATAGATGTAAATATTCTTTTTATTGTGTTAAAATGTAAATATTGAGTGAATGACACATTTGCCGCATTTGAAAATTGTAATTTGAACTGCTGGGAAAAATAAAAATCATTGATTTTTTGTATAAACTCAATTTGTAACTCAGGCGGCATTGGTTGGGAATACCTTGAATTTAATCAGCAGGTTCATAAATCATAGATTTGCATTTTAGTATATTTGCACTCTTTACGCTTAAAATGAGATTTTTTGAAATGAATGCTATTGCTGGTCAGGTTGTTCGTTATCTCAAATACTTCATCTTTTGGATGATTTTCTTTCTTCTCGTAAAAGTTCTTTTTCTTCTTTGGAATATTGATCAAACCGCAGGCTTGTCGGGTGGAGAAATTTTTGGTATTTTCTGGCATGGGTTAAAGATGGATGTTTCTACCGCCTGCTATCTGCTCGTGATACCTGGACTGGTACTTGCATTTTTCCCGTTTGTCGGAAAACGGATGGTCGACAATTTCTTCAGATTTTATACTTTTTTTTTGCTGGTGATAGCTTCTTTCCTGGTTGTGCTCGATCTGGGTCTTTATCCGCACTGGGGTACACGTGTTAATATCACTGCCTTTAATTATGTTAATGATCCGATTGCCATGTCTGCCTCAGTTTCGTTTGCCGATGTTATTAAAGGTATTTTGGTTTCAGGATCGCTGATAACAATATTTATAATAGTATACAGGCGCATTTTCAGGAATGGTGTCGGAATTGAGCCCCGGCCACGTTGGTATTATGTGCCGTTGCAACTTTTCCTGGTTGCAACTTTAATATTGCCTATACGTGGTGGTTTAGATACAGCTCCGTTAAACCTGAGTTCTGTTGCTTTTAGCCCGAAATTGTATGTGAATCAGGCTGCATGTAACTATCTGTGGAACTTTTTTAAATCGGTTGAAAAGCGTAAACGGCTGTCGAATCCGTGTACATATATGCCAAAAGAAGAAAGCGAGGCATTGTTTTCCGGGTTTGTGAAGAATGACACCATTGTTCCTCACTATCCACTAATAAGTCCGGTTGCAGGAAAGCAGCCCAATGTAATTTTGGTTATTTTGGAAAGCTTTTCTGATAAAGTGATTGAAGACCTTGGCGGATTACCCAATGCTGCTCCAAATCTCGATTCGCTTAGTCGTCGCAGTACTGTTTTTACAGCTTTTTATGCGACGGGAAATCGCTCCGATCGTGGAATTTCAGCAGTTCTGGGAGGTTATCCATCTTTGTTAAGTACGTCTATTATGGTATATCCTGAAAAATCGAGAAGTTTGACTTTGTTGCCTGAATATTTTAACGAGCATAACTACCACACCTCATTTTATTATGGAGGCGATATTAACTTTTATAACCTGAAGACATTCGTATTGCAGAGTAACTGTGCAAAAATTACAACCAAGGCTGATTTTCCGGCTAAACTAGGAAGGATGTCGAAATGGGGCGTTCCGGATGGTTATGTATTCGATCGTGCACTAAAAGATCTTGAGTCGGAGCCGGAACCTTTTATGAAAGGGATTTATACTATCAGCAGTCACCCACCTTACGATGTGCCCTATTCAAAAATTAAAGGAGGCTCGATTGCTCAGAAATACCTGAATTCGGTTGCTTATACAGATAGCTGCCTGGGCCATTTTATTCGTGAGTTCAGAAAATCTCCGCTGTGGAAAAATACTTTGCTGCTTGTGACAGCCGACCACGGTCACATGGAGCCGGGACCAACCGACATTACTGATCCGGAAACCTACCGCATTCCGCTAATCTGGAGCGGTGGGCTTGTCGACTCAATACAGCGGATCGACAGAATTGCAATGCAGGCAGATTTTGGGACGACCCTCGTTCACGAGCTAGGCTGGGAAACAAAACCTTCCCGTTTCTCGAAGGACATCTTTTCGCCCAATCCGCATGCTTTTTATGCGCTCGATTCAGGATGGGGCTACATTACTCCTGAAGGTTGCTTTTATTTCGACCAGAATGAAATGAAATTTGTGCGAAAACCGGAACAGGCAGATCCGGTTGATCTCGAAAGTCCGAAGGCATTTATGCAGGTACTTCATGAAGATTTTATTAACCGGTGAATTGAGCCAAAGAAAAACAGAACCATTATTCATGGCAAAGAACAATCCAGAGAAAATATTTTTGATCATTAATAAGTATGCAGGGCATAAAGAAGGTGCACGCGCGGTAGAATTGGTTATTCCGTATCTCAGGAAGAAGAACAATGCGGTGGAATACGCATTTACCAATTATGCAGGTCACGCAACCGATTTGGCCCTAAAAGCTGTTGCCGAAGCGTATGATTTGGTTGTGGCGGTTGGAGGTGATGGTACTGTTAACGAGGTGGCGCAGGCTCTGGTGGGGAGCGGTGTCGCACTGGGCATTATTCCGATGGGGTCGGGTAACGGACTGGCGCGTGAGTTGGGTATTTCGATGAAAATAAAAGATAGCCGAAAAACGCTGAACAAAGGCAAAAATATTGAACTTGATGTGTGTCGGTTGAATGATCAGCGATTTCTTTGCACCAGCGGAATTGGATTCGATGCAATGATCGCATACAAAATGAGTAAAGCCGCTTCACGTGGATTTACGAAGTATGTAAAACTGGTTATTCGCGAAAGCCTTACTTTCAAACCAATTAAGGTGAAAATGAGTATGGACGGGCAGACGACTGAAAAGTCAGTTTTTCTCATCACGTTTGCAAATGCCTCTCAGTTTGGAAACAATGCCTATATTGCTCCCGAGGCAAGCATGACAGATGGCATAATTGATGTTGTTGTTGTTCGAAAGTTTTTCAAAATCTGGATGCCTGTTTTTGCAGTTGCCCTGTTCTCCGGAAAAATAAACTGGCTTCCGTTTGTTGATTGTTACAAAGCCCGACAGATTGATATAGAAATGGCAAAAACCCCATATTTCCATTTTGATGGTGAACCAGGCGAATTGAAGCTACCGGCCAGCGTGGCGATTGTTACGCAGAAAATATCCGTTCGTTGTCCGATGGTATAGGGTTTTGTTATATTGGTTGCAGGTGCTTTAAAGTTTTGACTCAGGCTCAAATTGCATTTGTTTTCTTTACATTTTCTTATTAATGCAGCTTTGCGGTTCTCGAAAATATACGCCAATTTTACAGGAACCAAATTTTCATCTTTCCTGATAATCTTTCTTCGAGATGACTACACAATCGAGATTTGAAAAACTGAAGTTTGACAAACGAAAAAAAGTTCCGGTGGAAGAACTGGAACTGGTTAAATGCCAGAATTGCGGGCATGAGTTTAAAGGGCATTTTTGCCCCAATTGCGGACAGGAAGTTGCCGAGTTCAATCGTCCGTTTGGTTTTATTATTTACGATTTCGTTGGAAATTTCTTCGCTTTCGATACGCGTTTTTTTCGAACTTTCAAGTACTTGCTTATTCGTCCGGGTTTTCTCACTGCCGAGTTTTTTCGCGGGCGCCGGATGAGCTATTCACCGCCTTTCAGGATATTTGTTTTCCTCAGCTTTCTGTTGTTCCTCTTTTTGCAAATTCTTACCGAAAGAAGCCTCGATGCCGATATTTCAAAATTGAACAGCGATGAGTCGAATAAAGAACTCATTACCAAAGATAGCGTCGACGTTAAAAAAGTGCTGAAAGAGCGCATCGAATACGAGGTCGATTCGGCGAACCTGAAAATCATCGGAGCCGATGGAGATACATCGCGAATCCAGCTTGATCTGGATGATGTTTTGTTTTCTAAGGGAAATATTCGTGAGAAGCTGAACCAGATTGCCACAAAACTTGAGGCGAGCCTGTCGACTGCAAAAACAGAGAAAGAACGGCAGAAAAGACTTTCGTATATTGCCATGTGCCGCAATCCTGAGATCGTTGTTTCAAATGTGATGAAATACCTTTCGTGGGCCTTTTTTATTTTGCTGCCATTGTTTGCCCTGATCTTGAAGCTTTTCTATATCAGACGGAAACAAAATTACATCCGGCACCTGATTTTTTCCATTCACCTTCACTCGTTCCTCTTCTTCATTCTTATTGTCGTCACGGGTCTTCGTCTGATTTTTGATACAGGTTTATCGACCATAAGTGGAATATTGCTGATTGCCTTTCCTGTATATTTTGTTATTGCGCTGCACAAATTTTATGGACAGCGTTATCTGAAATCGTTTTTGAAATTCTTTGGAATCAGCGTAATTTACAACGTAGTACTTTTTTCTGTTGTCCTTTTTGTATTCCTGAAGTCGTTGCAAATCGTTTAAATATTAGATATATGATTGCTCAAACGCCGCCACCTCCTTACGATGCAGTCATCTTCACAACTTTGAGAACAGAAGTCAATGATGGTTATCAGGAAATGGCTGAAAAGATGGAAGAATTAGCACAGATGCAGGATGGTTTTCTTGGTATGGAGTCATCCCGAAATGTGTGGGGAATTACCATTTCTTATTGGCGGGATTTGGAATCGATCAGGGAATGACGTAATCATTCGGAGCATTTGATGGCCTGGAAATATGGTCGCGAAAAGTGGTACAGAACGTTTAAAACCCGCGTTGCCCGAGTTGAACGGGATAATGAGTGGACCGCGCCCGAATAGGAAAAAATTTCTCGTATTCCTAAATCCGTTCCCTGATTGTTTCCCAGTTGTGGGTAATGGCAAAACTTTCAGGTAAAAATCCGGCGAGCTTTTTCATAAACTGCCAGGGCATGGCAAACGACAATAATTCGGAGGGCATTCGTGTGCGGGCCGCAATGTCGAAATTCCCGATGATTGCTTTCTCTTCATTGTTTTTAGCCATTTTCAGCGGGTAGGTAACCAATGCCATGCACGATGAGGCGAACGGCGCAACAACGCGGTCGAAGCTTCCGGGAGCATCGAAATGCGAAAGAAAAACCAGCGCACTCAACTGGTCGGCATTCACGAAAAACAAAACGGTTTCAGGTGTTTCATTCTCCTGAAAATCTTCCAGTGGTTTAATGGCCAGGTAGTGTTTTTCAGGCTTCACCGGTTTGATGTTGTCGATCAGCGTTTTGGCCAGTCCGGGGCTTTGGATAAATCGCTCGCAGGGACGCCAGAAGTCGTCTTTGTTCGACAGAAAATATTCAATTCCATCGAAAATTTTATCCTGAAATCCAAGGTAGAAAGCAGAGCAAGGCCAGCCAGTTGATTCTTCAGCAAAAACAAGTGGCACGCCGGTGGCAGCTTTCAGCATAAGCGGAACAACACAACCGTTGCCTTTCTTCTTTAATTCCAGCGCGCCTTCCGGTCGTTCGTCGGTGAAATAAACGCCACATGGTTTGTATTTTTCGAGCTTAAATGCTTCCGAAAATGCTTTTGCTACTTCTGCTGTCGTCATTTTTTCAATCTTGAAATTCGGTTTTAAAAATCATAAAAAAAATCCAAAAACGAACCCGTAACGTGAAAGAAAGACTTATTCTTCCGTAATTTTGAAGCATTCAAAAAATCAGGAAATCATAACCCATGAAAGCACTGCTGATCATCGACATGCAAAAGGTATCATTTACTCCTAAAACATCACGATTTGAAGCAGATAGGGTTATCAGACAGATTAACCGGATATCTGAAAGTTTCAGACAAAATGGACTCCCTGTTATCTTTATTCAACACAATGGAATTCGCGAAAACTATTGTCTTCCCGGATCCAAAGATTGGGAAATCCTCGACGAGGTTGTTCGGAAGCCAAATGATACAGTAATAGCGAAAGAAGTAAACGATGGTTTTTATCAGACACAGCTGCACCAATACCTCCGGATGAATAACATTACTGAACTGGTGATTACCGGCTGTGCAACAGATTTTTGTGTGGATGCCACTGTGAAATCGGCCTTGGCTCATGACTATAACCTCACGATTATTGAAGATGCTCATACAACAGCAGACCGTCCGCATGTTTCGGCCAAAGCGCTTATTGCACATCACAACTGGCTGTGGTCGGAGATGACTCCAACCGGAGGAAAAATTGAGGTGATAAAAACAGAAGATTTTATTGCCTTGATGAATTGATCAGTTTAAAGATTTCACCCGGTTGCGCAAATTTTTGCCAGGCTTCAATATTGTCGGGTGTTTTGGTGCCCCAAAGCGCCAGCCCGAAGCGAATATTTGCAGCTGCGGCGGCTTGTTGGTCGTAAAGCGTGTCGCCCACATAAATGGCTTGTTCGGCGGTAATTCCTGAAATTTCCAAAAATTTCAGCAACGGATCGGGAAAAGGCTTGTGTCTTTCGGTATCGCTGGCATTAATATAAAAATCAAAATAGGGCATCAATCCAAAGTGAACAAAATCATCGTTCAGTTCGGTACGCGTTTTCGAGGTGACCAGACCAACGGTTATTTGCGCTGCTTTCAGCTGCTGTAGCGTTTCTTCAATTCCATCGTAAACTTTCACGCGGTTTTTAAACTCAACCATGTATTCGTTCCACTGGCGTCCAGCCTGTTCCACATCAGAAATTCCAAACCGGGCGAGTGTAATATGCCCCGGAATTCCCAGAATAAAATCGAGTTCCTCCCACGAATAGTTTTTCCCGGTTCTCTCCTGAAGTAATTTTTGCAACGATTTTTTGACGGTAAATTCAGTGTCGATCAGCGTTCCGTCGACATCGAAAATAACAGATTGTATCATGACTATTGGTTTCTGGTTTTCTTTAACATTATGATGCAAAAACGGGGGCGTCTGGTGAAAATTGCCTTTGGAAATTAATAAATTCAAAATTCGGCACTACATTTTTCCTGTGTAATTTTCTTTTGCGTAATCACTATAAGATGCTAATCGGTGGTTCTGTTTTTGTGATTTCTGATGGCACTAAACTTATTGAAAGAGACTAAGAAGGCAGCGTATCCGGAACAAATGCTTTTGGGAAACTTTATCCCTTTTCAAAACACAGATGAACTCCGCTCAAAAATGAGGCGTTGCTCAACGACTACATTTGTTCTCACCTGTGTTTTTTAATTTAACAAAGCCGTGTCCACTCCACGAATTCTAATTTCATTTGCCTTTTTGATGTTTTCCTT
>JAEWME010000282.1 GCA_023393265.1 Bacteroidota bacterium
TGTATTGCAAGGGCGCTGGCTTTCAATCCTGAAATTGTGCTGCTCGACGAACCCACATCGGCGCTCGACCCCGTAGCAACTTCCAAAATTGAAGATTTGCTTATCAAACTAAAAGAACATTACACCATCGTCATGGTGACCCACAACATGTCGCAGGCAGCCCGTATTTCCGATTATTCCATGTTTATGTATTTGGGCGAGTTGGTTGAATATGGCAAAACCAAAAACATGTTCACCAATCCACAGGACCGTCGTACAGAAGAATACCTGACCGGGAAGTTCGGGTAATAACCCTGTTTTTTTGGTGCAACGAGTTTATGCACCGTTGTCGAAAGTTTTAAAACGAAAAAGCGAAATAGAATGTCAGTAAAAAAAGAGGAAGCAATCAAAGACATTTTGGCCGACTATGAATCGTTTGCCAATTTGGTTCTCCAGCAGTTGGATATACTTGAATCGTTGATTACAGCAAACGAACTTCAGATATCCGACGAGCAATATCATGCGATCAAAGGAAATGAAGATAAACTGGATAAATGGGAAGTGAAACTGAGCGATAAAATCGTCAATTCCATCGTACTCTACCAGCCGGTAGCTTCCGAAATCCGGAGTCTCATTGCGTTGTACCGTATTTCCATCAACCTGGAGCGCATCGGCGATCTGACAGTGAGCATCACCCGGTTCATGCGCGAAATTAAGAACGAGGAAATTTATGCAAGTCTTGCCGACTTTATTTCTAACATGATGATTCTGAGCGTTAAAATGGTGAAAAACGCGATGCTTTCGTTTATCAACAAGGACATGGACCTGGCCATCTGGACAATTAAAAACGAAGAGGTGATTGACGAGTTAAACCGTAAAATGTTGAAAAAAACAATCAGTAAGGCTAAAAAAATTGAGGAAAAGAAGAATATCCTGATTAGCTTTATCAACATAAAAGAAATGGTTTCGAACATCGAGCGGATTTCTGATCATGCAGCCAATATTGCCGAGGCATCTATCTATGCTTTCGAAGGAAAGGATATTCGTCATCATCGCAAAGAAGAAATAATTGAAAAGTCAAAACAGTCAGGAAATGAGTGACAGTTACAAAATATTGGTAGTTGACGACGAAAAGGATTTATGCGAAATCCTTCAGTTCAACCTGAGCAGCGAAGGTTTCGACATCGAGGTAGCCTATTCCGGAGAAGAAGCGCTTACCAAGTCGATTGAGCGTTTCGATCTGTTGCTGCTCGACGTAATGATGGGTGGAATGTCGGGATTTAAATTAGCCGACAAAATCAGGAAAGATCTGGGGCTGTCTGTTCCCATTATTTTCCTGACTGCCCGCGAAACCGAAAATGACATGCTCACCGGGTTTAACGTCGGAGCTGACGACTATTTGTCGAAACCCTTTTCGATTAAAGAACTGGTAGCCCGAATCAAGGCGGTGCTCCGCAGGGGAAAATCGGTGGAAGTGAAGCCGAAAGTTCTGACCATTGATTCGATGGAACTCGATCTAAACCGAAAGGCGGTGACCATAGAGAGCGAACCGGTTTTACTTACCCGCAAAGAGTTTGAAATACTTACGATGTTAGTTTCAAACAAAGGGAAATACCTTAGTCGTCAGGAAATTCTAGACAGAATTTGGAGTGATGACGTGATTGTTACCGAACGAAACGTTGATGTGAACATTGCCCGGCTTCGCAAAAAAATTGGAAGTTATGGCAACTACATCAAGGGAAGATCGGGATATGGATATTGTTTCGAAAATTAATACATACAAAAATTGATAGCCGTGGTTGTTCAACGTACATTCAGAAGGCGGATTTTTCTAAACTTCTTTTTGGTTTTCTTCATTTTTACCCTGGCTGTTCTTGGGTACCAGTACGATCGTGAAAAGAGCTACCGCACCGGGCAGCTCGAAAACATTCTGGATAATATTTCGGAAGTAACGCACCGGTATATTTTACACAAAAAAGTTTTCGAGACGGGCGATTTCCGCTCGCTCGACACGCTGAAAATCCTTTTGCCCATCAGCAATACGAGATTGACTGTGATTGACATGTCGGGCAAGGTACTTTACGATAGTTTTGTTGCCGATGTCAGCACCATGGAAAATCACCTTCACCGCCCTGAAGTTCAAAAAGCCATGTTCTCCGTAAGCGGTTCATCCATAAGGGTTTCAGCCACAACCAGCCAGAAATTCTATTACCACGCCAAAAATTGCAAAACCTATTTTATTCGAACTGCTGCCGTTTACAACGTCGACATTATCAAATTTTTGAAGACCGAACGCATTTTTATTTTCTTCATCATTTCGCTTTTCTTCCTGATGTGGATTTTGCTTCATTACACCACGCGGCGGCTTAGCGAGTTTATTATCAAGTTGAAAGATTTTGCCCTGAAAGCTGGTCACAATGAAGACATTTCTACGATGGACAGCAACTTTCAGGACAATGAGCTTGGTGTAATCCGAAAACAAATCATCCAGATTTACGACAACCTTAAAACTGCGAAAGATGAATTGACCAGCGAAAAGGAAAAGCTCTACAGTCACCTCCAGGTTTTGAAAGAAGGCATTTCGATATTTGGTCCCGACAGACATAAAATACTGGCTAATAGTCATTTTATCCAGTTTATAAATATGATTTCGGAGAAGTCGACTATTTCAGCCGAACACATTTTTACTATTCCTGAATTTGGGAAAGTGGTTGAATTTGTAGAACAATATAAAGGCCGCGACTTGCAAATTCTGAATAAGGAACTTCCGCAGATCGAATATACAATTGAATAAGGAGAGAAATTCTTCCAGATCCGCTGTATCATCTTTCTTGACAAGAGCTTCGAGGTTCTTATCAGCGATGTAACACGCCCCGAAAAGCAACGACTGCTGAAACAGCAACTTACGTCGAATATTGCGCACGAGTTAAAAACCCCGCTTTCGTCCATTAAAGGTTATCTCGAAACCATTCTGAATAACCCCAACATTCCGGAGGACAAAAAGCGGTATTTCATCGAAAAAGCTTTCGCGCAGTCGGAACGTTTGACAGATTTGCTCAACGATATTTCTTTATTGAATAACATTGAAGATGCAGGCGGTTTGTTCGAGTTCAAACCCGTTGTGCTGAAGCCGGTGATTCGCGACGTGATTGAGAACCTGAAGCTTCGGCTCACCGAACGGAATATGGACTGCATGGTTGATGTAGAAAATGAAGTAATTGTCAATGGAAACGAATCGTTGCTGTTTTCGATATTCCAAAACCTGATTGAAAACTCGATTAATTATGCCGGAAATGGAGCAATGATTAGTATTCGTAAGTATCTTGAAGACGACAAATATTATTACTTCCAGTATACCGATTCGGGCGTTGGAATACCCGATGAGCATCTGCCACGCATATTCGAGCGGTTTTACCGTGTCGACTATGGCCGTTCGCGCGAAACCGGTGGAACAGGCTTGGGCCTTTCGATTGTGAAAAATGCTATTTTGCTGCATAAAGGTGAGATTTCAGTAAAAAATAAGCCTGAAGGCGGACTCGAATTTTTGTTTTCGATATCAAAAAAATAGGTGACGATTGCAAAAAAAGCGTTATTAGGAAAGTTTAGCCACAAATTAATATAACTGAATCCCGGTAAGCCGGGATTTTTTTTTGCTCCAAACTTTAAAATCCTTTTTCAGGAGCCAGTTTCAGCTTGTAAATCGTAACATGTTTAAGAGAAGCTTACTGGCTAATATGAAAATATTTTGTTTAAATTTATCAACAGCAGATTGTCTGCTGTAAAGGATTTGAAATCAGCTAGCTTATGAATATTTTTCACGTCAGTGCAGAGTGTTATCCGGCAGCCAAAGTCGGTGGATTGGGAGATGTTGTTGGCGCTTTGCCTAAATACCAGAACAAACTGGGGCATTCTGCTACAGTGCTTATGCCATTTTATCACAATAAATTCAGGAGAGAAAACGAGTTTACGGTTGTGTTTTCGGGCTATGCCCGTTTGGGATATATTACTTATGCTTTTAACATACTCGAACCAGTTAACTTTCAGCACGGATTTCGTTTACTGATGGTTGATATTCCGGGACTTTTCGATCGGGAAAATGTGTATTCATACAACGATGACATCGAACGGTTTATCACTTTTCAGATTGCTGTGATGAACTGGATGAACCAGTTGGAAACAGCTCCCGACATCGTACATTGTCACGATCAGCAAACAGGGTTTATCCCGTTTATGATGTCGAAAATACGAGAGTATGACCGCTTCGAAAAAACGCCGACCATTTTTACGATTCACAATGGTCAATACCAGGGACAGTTTGGTTTCGACAAGTTACATTACCTGCCACCTTTTCATTCCTATTTCAACGGATTGGTCGAATGGCGCAACCTCATCAACCCGCTGGCTTCGGCAATTAAATGCGCCTGGCGCGTAACAACTGTGTCACCAAGCTACCTCGACGAAATCGGTTACTCGATGCGCGGGCTCGAAGATTTGCTTCGCTCGGAGCGGGGGAAGTCGCTTGGTATCCTGAATGGTATTGATGCAGGTGTTTGGAATCCCGAAACGGATACCATGCTCGAAATGAAATACAGCACAGAAACGTTCAGGGAAGGAAAGGAGGCCAACAAACAAACTCTTTGCAAGCAGTTTGGGCTCGACCCGGATAAACCGTTATTCACTTTCATTGGCCGTCTGGTTAGCGAAAAGGGTGCCGAAATTATTCCCGATGTTGTTTACAACGCCTGTTCAACTTATCCGGGAGAGCAAAATATACTGATTTTAGGATCAGGAGAAGGATATATTGAAGAAGGTTTGCTGAATCTCGAAAAGATGTTCAAGGGAAATTATTGTTCCTACATCGGGTATAACGAAAAGCTTTCGCACCTTATTTATGCCGGGGCCGATTTTCTCCTGATGCCTTCGCGGGTTGAGCCTTGTGGCCTGAACCAGTTGTATGCCCTTCGTTACGGGACAGTTCCAATAGTGAGAAGAACAGGTGGTTTGCGCGACACGGTTATCGATCTGGGCGATGGTGGATTCGGTTTTTGCCACGATCAGACAACTACGTTTGATGTTATTCACTCAATGCAGCGGGCTAAAGAGTTGTATAAGAACAAACGTCTATACAATAAAATCAGGAAACAAATTATGCAAATCGACCACTCATGGGATCGGGCTGCTACAGAATATCTTGAATTATACCAATCACTAAAGTAAAATAAAATGAAAAACAGAACATTAGCAATCATTCTGGGAGGAGGTCAGGGATCAAGGTTATCCCCGCTGACTGAAAACAGATCAAAACCTGCCGTGCCCATCGCCGGAAAATACAGGTTGGTCGACATTCCTATCTCAAACTGCCTGAACTCAGAAATCAACCGTATTTTTGTGTTGACTCAGTTTAACTCGGCTTCGCTCAACAAACACATTAAAAATACCTATCAATTCGACCATTTCAGTGAAGCATTTGTCGACATTCTGGCTGCCGAACAAACGCCGAACAACAAAAACTGGTTCCAGGGAACAGCCGATGCTGTGCGCCAGTGCATGCACCATTTCCTGAACTATCAGTTCGATTATGCACTGATTTTATCTGGCGACCAGTTGTATCAGATGGATTTTAACGAAATGATTGATGCTCATATTGCGGCTGGTGCCGAAATCAGTATTGCCACTTTGCCTGTTATCGCAAAAGAAGCTTCAGATTTTGGTATCCTGAAAACTGGCGATAACAACCTGATTGAAGAATTCATCGAAAAACCGGCTCCTGAGTTGCTGCCCGACTGGGTTTCGCCTGTCAGCGAAGAAGCTGAGCGCGACGGAAGGGTTTACCTGGCCTCGATGGGTATTTATGTATTCAACCGCGATTTGCTCATCAAACTAATGAAGGACATTGAAACCAAAGACTTTGGCAAGGAAATCATTCCGCAGTCAATTGGAACATACCGTGTAGTAAGCTATCAGTACGAAGGATATTGGACTGACATCGGTAACATCGACTCGTTTTACGAAGCCAACCTTGGATTAACCGACGAAATTCCGCAGTTCAATCTTTTTGATAACGCCAAAATTGTATACACCCGCGCCCGCTTGTTGCCACCTTCAAAAATTTCGGGAACAACCCTCGAAAAAACAATGATTGCCGACGGCTGCATCATCAATGCCAGCCGGATCGAACATTCGGTAATTGGGATCAGGGCCAGGATTGGAAAGGGAACTACGATCTTGAACTCTTATATCATGGGTAACGACTATTATCAGGATTTGGCTGAGATTGATCAAAACCTGAATAATGGTAATGTGATGGGAATTGGGGAACGCTGCTACTTAAACTATTGTATAGTTGATAAAAATGTACATATAGGAAATGATGTGCGCGTGAACGGAGGAAAGCATTTACCCGACTCAAACAACGACCTTTATTCGGTGAAAGACGGCATTGTGGTGATTAAGAAAGGAGCTGTCCTTCCCAATGGATATGTAATTTAAATTAAAAGATGACAGGCATTGCTACCTGAGCAGTGCCCGTCACTTTAATCCGTTCAAATAAAAACTCAAAAACCCTTAACCCCAATGAAAACAAAACTATTCACGCTCTTTGCTGTAATCTTTTTTCTCCTTTCCGGAAATATTCAGGCTAAAAAAGTGCTCCTGCGGTTTAACCTCGAAAAAGGTGCGCAATACAATATGGTGATGGATGTCTCCAGCACCATCGATCAGGCTGTTATGGGACAGGATGTCGACATCAATCAGAAAATGAACATGGTGTTCAATTGGAAAGTTCTGGACATAACGCCGGATAAAACTTTCCTGGTCGAATACGCTTTCGAAAAAATGAAGATGGAAATGAGTGTTAACGGGCAAAACCTGGTTTTTAGCACCGATAGCACTGAAGAATCAACACCAGCATTTTCATCAGCGCTCAAAGATTTGAGCAAGATTAAGCTTCAACTCGAAATTACCGATCAGGGAAAGATTGTGAGTGTAAAAGGTATGGACGAACTTCTTAGCAAGTTTTCAGGAAATCAGGTACTGGCACAGTCGATGCAAATGTTTACCAACGAAAGTAATTTTGAGTCTTTTATGGGGCAAACCTTCAACTATTTTCCTGAAAAGGAAATCGGAAAGGGAGATACCTGGACCAGTTCGATGAAACTGCCCGCCATGATGAACATGGATACCAAAATGGACTTTGAAGTGGCCGATATTACTGATGATGTTGTAAAATTGAATGTCAATTCGCTGGTTAATATCGATTCACCAATTGAACAGGCTGGCATGAAAATGCAGGTAAAAATGGATGGAACACAGAAAGGAACCATGGACATCAACCTGAAGGATGGTTGGCTGGAATCGAGCGATCTGGTTCAGGAATTTTCGATGCAGATGAAACTGAAAAACCCTCAGACGGGCGAAGACATGGAGATACCCATGAAAGTGCAGTCGACCGCAAAAATGACAGGCGGGAAAAAATGAACCAGTTGAGTCATAAAAAAAGCTCCGTAATCCAATGGCGATTACGGAGCTTTTTATTTTGTATCTCGGGATTTAAAAAACAGCTTCAACAATTTTCCGGGTATTGTCCGAAACGCCATACGTGTAAATGTGAAGGCTCGGAACTTTGTGCGCTACCAAATCTTTCGACTGCTGAATGGCCCATTCAGTTCCCACCATTTTCGCATCGTCGTCGGTTTTACATTTGCCAAGTTCTGTGGCAAGTTCCTGCGGAATGTCGATGCTGAAAAGTTTGGGCAACACAGTCATCTGGTTACGCAGATTGATCGGTTTGATTCCCGGAATAATAGGAACCATAATCCCGGCGGCCCGGCATCGATCAACAAAACTGTAGTATTTCTGATTGTCGAAGAACATTTGAGTTACAATGTAGTCGGCACCTGCGTCAACTTTTTGCTTCAGGTATTTTAAGTCAATCTCCGGATTGGGCGATTCGAAATGTTTTTCCGGATAACCCGCTACACCAATACAAAAGTCCATTGGAGCCGTGTTTTTCAGGTCGGCTTCCAGGTATTTCCCGTTGCGCAGGTTCACAATTTGTTCTACCAACTGATTGGCATTGGAGTGGCCATTGGCTTCGGGCCGAAAAACATGATCGCCCTTTACACCATCGCCGCGCAATGCCAGCACATTTTTGATGCCCATGAAATTAAGGTCGATCAAAACATGCTCGGTTTCGCTTTTGGTAAAACCGCCACACAAAATATGCGGGATAACCGGAATGCCATATTTGTGCTGAATGCTGGCTGCAATAGCAACGGTTCCGGGGCGTTTCCTGACGATGCGTTTTTCAATGCGTCCATCGGGCAACTCTACATACATCATTTCGTCGCGGTGCGTGGTAATGTTGATGTACTTCGGATTGAAATCCAGCAGGTTCTCAATCGTGTTGTATATTTTGCTGGCGTCGTTTCCTTTAAGCGGGGGCAACAATTCAAAAGAAAAAACAGTTTTGTCGCTTTGACTGATAATGTCAATTACTTTCATCGATGAGGAGCTATTTTTTAGGGTTTATCTCGCAAATAAATTTACCAGTTTTCTCAGGAATAGCTAAAATTTTCAATAGTCGTTCCTGATATTGGCTTATCAGGCACAAACATAACACCCATTCGTAAATTGAAAAAGACCCTAGCCATTTAAGTTGCTTTTTTCACGTGTTATTAATATCTGATTACCGTTAAAAACAATCCGTACTCTCCCAATAAGCTTGAAATTCTAAGGTTACGTTTTAGATTTACCGAGGTTCCCAGCATTTTGAAACTGAAAACTGCGACTGGTAACTGTCTTAAACTCCTTTGTAATTCAGATTTGAAGGAATGAACTGTTCGATTGTTTCAACCGGAACGCCTTTACGACGGGCATAGTCT
>JAEWME010000458.1 GCA_023393265.1 Bacteroidota bacterium
CGGAAAATCGAACGTGTATTACTATTATTTCGATCAGCATCCCGATTATCCGAAAGATTCGCCGAAGTATGGCTACGGTTCTCCTCATGCGCAGGATGTTTCATACGTTTTTCAGCATTTGGATACCAAAAATCCGGAAACAACCCAGTCTGATCTGGAGATTTCTGAAGCCATGTCAACTTATTGGACCAACTTCGCAAAGGATGGCAATCCAAACGGGAATGGAGTTCCTGAGTGGCCCGCTTTCAGCGAAACCAATCCGAAGGTGATGTATTTCAGCCAGAAACCTTTCGTAGGACCGGTACCAAGCGCCGAATCACTGAAAGTTCTGGATAAATATTTCGAATGGAGACGTTCGCCCGAAGGTGAGGCCTGGGCAAAATAATTTTGAAGCAATCAAACTAAAAACGATATCCAATGAAATAGCCATGCATTTAGAGGCACGCGCAAACCAGAAATCGATAAATGGCTATTCCATGCGTTGGATCGTTCGATAAAATAGAAATGTTAAAACGCAGTTTTGAAGACCAAAAACAAAAATTTATACACATGAAAAATAAATCCGTTATACTCATTCTTCTTGCAGTCCTTTTTTCCGGAGTAAAAACGTTTGCTCAGGATTCCAATTTCTACATCTATCTCTGTTTGGGGCAGTCGAATATGGAAGGTGCAGCCCGTGCCGAAAAGCAGGACTCAACCGTCAATCCGCGCTTTCAGGTGATGGCTGCAGTCGATTGCGACAAAAACGGCCGGATCAAAGGGAATTGGTACCCGGCTGTTCCTCCGTTGTGCCGTTGCCGGACCAATCTCGGACCAACTGATTATTTTGGCCGCACCATGGTGGAAAACCTTCCCGAAAACGTGAAGGTTGGCGTGATTGTGGTTGCTGTGGGTGGTTGTAAAATTGAACTTTTTGACAAGGATAATTACCAGTCGTATGTCGAAACTGCTCCCGGATGGATGAAGGGTATGATCAGGGAATACGATGGAAATCCTTATGGGAGGCTCGTTGAGATGGCAAAGTTAGCACAGAAAGATGGTGTTATCAAAGGCATTTTGCTGCATCAGGGCGAGTCGAACCCGAACGATAGTTTATGGACGAGAAAAGTAAAAGGCGTTTATGATAACCTGGTGAAGGATTTGAGTCTCGACCCGAAAAAAACACCACTACTTGCAGGTGAAACTGTAAATGCCGTCCAGGGAGGAATTTGTGCCGGAATGAATGCCATTATCGCCACTTTGCCCGAGGCACTGCCCAATTCGTATGTGATTTCGTCGGCTGGATGTGCTGATGGTCCCGACAATCTGCATTTTAGCGCTGCCGGTTACCGTGAGTTAGGTAAACGATATGCTGAAAAGATGCTATCTCTAATGAAAATTCAAAGTATTAAATAAGCTAAATTAAAAATGGCAGGACTTTCCGGTATGTTCATTTTGCTGCTGGGGGATTTTAATTAGCTATAAATTCAGTAAACTACATATTTATTTTACTGATAAACAGAAACAGGAATCTTCCTAAACAAAGAGGGAATTTAATATAGAATAAATCGAATTATGAATAAGAAAGGTCAGGTACTTATTATTTTTTTATTGGCATTTGTATTATCATCATTTGCTCAGCAATATCCCTTTCAAAATCCTAATCTTAGTTCCGAAGAACGAGCAAAGGATTTAGTTTCAAGACTTACGCTCGAAGAAAAAACAACATTAATGTGCGATCAGTCGGATGCGATTCCACGTCTAGGAATTAAAAAATTTAACTGGTGGAGCGAAGCATTGCACGGATATGCTAATAACGATAATGTCACCGTTTTTCCAGAGCCTGTTGGGATGGCTGCTTCATTTGATGATGCGTTGCTATATAAAATTTACAATGCAGTTTCTGATGAAGCCCGTGCAAAATATAATCAGTGGATTCAGGCAGGTAATGAAAACAAGCGCTTTCTGAGTCTTTCCGTCTGGACTCCCAATGTGAATATTTTCCGTGATCCACGTTGGGGACGTGGGCAGGAAACTTATGGAGAAGACCCTTACTTGACTTCGCGTATGGGAGTTCAGGTTGTAAAAGGTTTACAGGGACCGGAAGATGCCCGTTACCGAAAACTGCTGGCCTGCGCCAAGCATTACGCAGTACATTCGGGACCAGAATGGAGTCGCCACGAACTAAACCTGAATGATGTTAATCCGCGCGAATTGTACGAAACTTATCTTCCAGCTTTCAAAGCGCTAGTGCAGGATGCCGATGTTCGTCAGGTGATGTGTGCTTATCAGCGTTTAGATGATGAACCTTGTTGTGGAAACACGCGCTTGCTGCAACGTATCCTCCGGGACGAATGGGGATTTAAGTATATGGTTGTATCTGACTGTGGTGCAGTTTCCGATTTTTATACCAGTCACAAGGTTTCGTCTGATGCTGTTCATGCGGCATCAAAAGCTGTGCTGGCGGGAACCGACGTTGAATGTATCTGGCAGGACTATCCGTTTATGCAACTACCAGAAGCAGTTGAACGCAATTTGATTAAAGAAGCTGATATCGATCAAAGTGTGACAAGGTTGTTAATTGGCCGTTTCGATCTTGGCGATTTCGACGATGATAAGATTGTTCCTTATGCACAAATTCAGGCTTCTGTATTAAATAATCAGGAGCATCAAAAACTTGCCCTGGACATGGCGCGAGAAACAATGACATTGCTTCAGAATAAAAATAATGTGCTGCCATTGTCGAAAAAAATCCGCAAGATTGCTGTGATTGGGCCAAATGCCAACGATAAACCGATGTTGTGGGGTAACTACAACGGAACACCCGTTCACACAATTTCTATTCTCGACGGAATAAAGGCTAAACTTCCTGAGAATAAGATATTCTACGATAAAGGTTGTGATTTGGTCGAAGATAAGGTAACCAAAAGCTATTTCGATCAATGTTCGTTTGATGGTAAAGCGGGGATTAAAGCAACATATTGGAAAAACATAAACAGGGAAGGGCAAGTAGTTACTACCACTCAAATTCTAAATCCGATAAAAATGACGACTGCCGGACAGCACGAATTTGCTTCGGGTGTAAAACTCGAAGGCTTCTCTGCCAGATACGAAACTGAGTTTATACCAAAAACGAGCGAGGAGATCGTGTTTAAAGGTGGGGCAACCGGCCATTTCGAATTATTTGTAAATGGAGTTTCGCTTGCGAGATATGACAACTGGAGAACACTTTCATCGCGAATACCTTTTAAAGTCGAGGCCGGAAAAAAATATAAAATCGAGATTGAATATGCACAATTAAATAACTGGCAGGCCAATATCGAGTTTAACTTTGGAAAAGAAGTAGATGTAGATTATTCGGGGTTGATTAGCAAACTGAAAGGTATCGAAACAGTTATTTTTGTTGGTGGTCTTTCTGGAAACCTCGAAGGGGAGGAAATGCCGGTTAATTATCCCGGTTTTAAAGGTGGCGACCGCACCAACATCGACCTTCCATCAGTACAGCGTAATTGTTTAAAAGCCTTGAAAGAAGCCGGGAAGAGCGTTGTTTATGTCAACTGCTCAGGCTCTGCTATCGCTTTAACGCCGGAAACAGAAAGTTGCGATGCAATACTTCAGGCTTGGTATGCTGGCGAATCGGGAGGCCAGGCAGTTGCCGACGTGCTTTTTGGCGATTACAACCCTGCCGGAAAACTACCAGTTACTTTTTATAAAAGTTCCGACCAGTTAAAAGACTTCGAAGATTACTCCATGAAAGGACGTACTTATCGTTATATGGACGATGCTTTATTCCCATTTGGCTTTGGCCTGAGTTATACCAATTTTGAAATAGGAGAGGCCACGCTGAACACAACTTCGCTCAATGCCAATGAAACAGTTCGCATTACAATTCCTGTCACTAATTCGGGCAAACGCGATGGTGTTGAAATCATACAGGTTTATGTCAGAAAAGTTAACGATTTGGAAGGACCGCTAAAAACACTCAAAGGTTTTAAACGGGTTGATCTACCCAAAGGAAAAACAGAACCGGCAACCATTGATCTTCCACCTTCTTCATTCGAGTTTTAAGACTGGACTCAACGTAAAATGACCGTTACCTCAGGAG